>NZ_AEPF01000059.1 GCF_000193735.1 Neisseria sicca 4320 | reverse complement strand
ACGGCACTTTGATAACCCTGATCCACGTTACCTGCTTCCTGTGGGTTCAAAAGGACTGATTCTGAAGCATATCGTGATTAATGACGAAGACGAGCTTTTGAGGATTTGGTGTAACCGACGAAAAATTTATTTTTACCGATACCGGATATTGAAAGCCCCCCCCCCAATTGTGCGGAACATTTTATTGCATAAGGCATGGCAGGAAATTTACCGGATAAATGAAATATGCCGTAACACTTCATTTGAAATTTCCATATGTCACCGCCCATCTTTAATTTGATAAGGTCATAGGGACAATCCTCTGTCAAACTATGAGTAAATCAACAAAACGTGTGGTATAGCATTGACTCAATCTGTCCCTATTCATCTCCCAGTTGTTGGCCAATAGTTCTGACGCAAGTTGCAGATGGCCTCTACCGTACCGACGATTGATTTTATTCCATGCCTCCATGACCGGATTGTTAGTTTCGGACTGCAAAAGGTCAGTCTGTACCTGTCCGGCTGGTTTCAGCCCATGCAATTCAATCCCGCATTTTTTATAGAGGTAGCCGCTTCGATAAACATCCGCCAACAGATTTTGCGCCTCGCGGTTCAGGATAACGGTATCGGCTGTCGGCACGGCCAGGTTACGACTCAGGCTCTTATGGTATTGAGGGGTTTCTTCTCGGAAAAAATCTGTGTGTAAGAATACGGTAACGGTAGAAGCCGCCAGTCCGTCACGACGCAAGGCTTCCGCCCCCGAGCTGATGTGATGTGTAATCGCCGCCTGCAAGGCCTCCGGCGTTTCGATACACGTTCCAAAACTGCGGCTGCGGACAAGATTCTGCCTTGTTTGCGGTTCGGGGTGCAAACCATCACAGGCAATACCCTGCATTTCGCGCTGCGTCCGTTCGACCGCCACGCCGTATCGCCGGCGCAGGGTAGCGGTATCTGCACGAACGAAGTCCAATGCGGTATAAATCCCTTGCGCCGCCAGTTTGGCCGCCGTTTTCCCCCCGATTCCCCAAATCTCATCAACACCCCGGCTGCGCAGGGCACGAAGGCGGACAGCCTCATTCCAATTTGACCAAACCACCACTCCCCCAAAGTGATCGGGGTAACGTTTGGCAAGATGGTTGCAAAACTTGGTCAGTGTCTTCGTGGGTGCGATGCCGACACAGGTAGGAATACCGACCCACTGCAATACACGGCGACGGATTTCGCGGCCGAGTTCGGCGAGGTTATCGATACCGTCCATACTGGCGAAACATTCGTCTATCGAATAGACTTTAACCGCCGGTACACAACCGGCGATGGTTTCCATCATCCTACGGGATAGGTCGGCGTAGAGTTCGTAATTGCTGGAAAAGGCTTTCAGACGGCCTTGTGTTACTAAATGCCTTACTTTGAAATACGGCTCGCCCATCTTGATGCCGAGAGCCTTTGCTTCGGCAGAGCGGGCGACCACACAACCGTCGTTGTTTGACAGGACGACGACAGGGACGTTCTTCAAGTCCGGCCGGAATACCCGCTCACAGGAACAGTAAAAGCTGTTGCCGTCTATCAGTGCGTACATGTCAGCCCCCCTGACGCACGTCTTTGATGACGAAAGTCACAACACCGACAACCGACCATGTGTCTTCATCGGTTGGTACAAAATCCGGGAACTCGCCGGAGGAATTTTCAGAGTGCAGCTCGGGCTTGCGGCCTGGAACTTTGTACAGCCGTTTGATTGTAAACTCGTTGCCGACATCGGCCATCACAATATCGCCGTGCTTCAGCGTTTTAGAGCGGTCAATGATCATAATATCGTCTTTACCGATACCCGCATCGAGCATGGAATATCCGCCGGAACGTGCGGCGAAGGTGGCAGACGGGTTTGTGATAAGGTATTCGTTAAAATCGAGATAGTCAGCAACATATGGCTCCGCCGGAGAGGGGAAACCGGCGGGTATTTTCTCGAGTGCAAATGGGATCTTGAGTTTTTTCCGATTGACAGGTATCAAGCTACCTAGGGGGAGGGCAGTAGAAGCGATCATAGCATCCACCGTCGGTATCAGCGACACAGGAATACGCTTTACTGCCGTTGCTTCACCGGATTTACTTTTTCGACCAGCTCCTTCTCTACGACCACCTCGTTTTTTAGGAATTTCATCCATGATGCTATATTTGAATTTGTAACGAAATCATTTTAACAGAAAAAAACGGCTGTCGCGAATATTCGGACAGCCCGTTTATGTTCATTATTGAAGAATTGAAATCATAGATTTATATTAATATCAGGTTGCCCTTGTCGTGCATAATAGGATGAAAATCGCGATATTATGTCTTTTAGAAACGGACTGGCTACTTGAATAACAGGGCTATTAAAAGACTTATCTAGCTCTTCTTGAGAATATGTAGAGACTCTTCTAAAATTAATGACAGCTCCATTATTGAAACAACTAGTCTTGGGAAGCCAACAATAATATAAATTTTTTGTATTTCTTTGGTATTTTATTAAGTCATTATCTTGTTGCTTTGAAAGATACTCTCTTGGAGACTCAGAATTACTTTTCAAGTACCTTTTTTTAAGTTTTTTACCATTATGGCAATTACTAATAAAATAGTCATCAGATAAAATATCTTCAAGCATTTGAATTTCAACCAGTAATGCTCTATCAGTATTGCATACTCCCTCTTCACGCTCTGCCAAATCACAAGCAGGACTCAAAACAATATAAAATTTATTGTTATCTTTATTTTGTAAAATACACCCTGTATCTACTTTTACTTGATCCTGCTCTAGGTTTGGCAAATGTATATACATTTCTTCAGGGTAGCAATTTTCACTGCTTTTATATAATTCATGAATGAGATGATTAAGCGTATGGCGCAGTAAGGCTTTTTCCGTGTTATCCGGATCTTCTTCTGCATAATAAACCCAATTACTCTTTTCTGAAACTGTTGGTTCCGGTGAAATTTTAGCCGGTGAAATTCTAGGAAGAAGGTGTTTTATAAAAATTTGACTTAGACTTTGTTCAATTTGACCTTTCCCTCCCATTATTTTGGTTAATCCAGTATTGTAAATATCCCAAAATTTATATATAAGCTGTTTATATGTTGCATCTCCTTTTTTAAATACGTCAATTAAAGGAATATCATCTGAGTTATCTGCAACATCTGGCGTTCCAGTATATATTGCTACGGGTATCCGTTTTAAATGCTGTCTTATTACATCCAAAGCCTGATTCCCCTCATCGCCAGAATCAGCTAATTTCATATCGATAATTGCACCATCAAAGTAGGAACTCTCTAATGCTTTTGATGCGGCCTCTATATTGTTATGAGTTACTAACTGAATACACCACTCCTTGTTTTTGTGCTCATCATTAAAATCATTTACAGCATTTTGACAAGATTGCGCCTCATCATCGTTATCTTCGATAAGAATTAACGTCATTTTATTCATTTTCATCCCCTTTTGTAGAAAGTCTAAAATAAGCTCCGGTAGTAGATTCTAAAGCTGTAAGTTTCAACCCGTTTCTATCAGCAGCTTCACCTGCAATTGCCAAACCGATACCTGTACCACCCGGTTTAGTGCTAAATTGAGGTTCAAATATAAGATTATCCTCAATAAGATTGGATTCTATCCCAGGACCTGTATCACGAAAATCTATATAACTTAAGGAATTTTCATTAGTAATAATATTGACCATAATTTCCTTAATGTCAGTATTTTTCTCCGACAGCCAAAAAATGCTATTTTCTATAAGATTAATAAATATAGCAGCAATATCCTGTTGCCATGCTTCTATAATTGCACTTCCACTAATTTTGAATTTAATGCCCTTATCTTCCATTTGTTGACGAAATATTGCAAAACAATTAGAAATTTCATTCTCTATAGATAATTGTCGTTTAGCTGGGCGTTTTCCCATGGCAAGAGGGTCAAGTCGTAAAAAAAGGTCAGAAAATGCTTTGGCATTTAAAACAGTATTATTCGCAATTGACTCGATCTCTTCTATATTTTTAAAATTATTTGTTTCCTTGAATTTATTGATAAATCTGTCAATCCTAGGCACTTCATTGCGAAAATAATTTAGTGGTCTTCGGCCTTCATGTAAAACCACATTCATAATTTTCCCCAAAGTTGCTTGCCCTTGGTAAGTCGCAATAGCTTGACGGATTTCTTCTACTGTCTGGCTTTTTTCTTCTTCTTCTTTACTGATCAATTCAATAACTTCTTCTGCTGATTTTTCATTCATTCCCCCTGCAATCAATTTTTTATGAACAGTTTGTTTTAAATTATCAAAAGAAAAAATCCGATTAAGCTCTTTTTCAACTTTAAGTGCAGGCTTACTTAATCCTGCTTTACGCCTAAATCTGAATCTCCGTAATTCCAGCTCTTTAATCACATCATTTGTAATCTTCTGCAATTGTTTATAAGCATTATTATCACGCAAACCATCCCTTGCACTCTTCTCTATTAAATCCGATTCTTCCTCAGAGCCAATTAGTACATAACCAATTACTTGGTTGCTACCAATTTTTTGAGCAGGTTTTTGAATTCTCTTTTCATTGAGCTTCAACCAGTCAAATTCAGGATCTCCAAGGGGGCGAATCCGAAATCCATTACGATAAACTCCAATCCCATTAGAATCATTAAGAATCTGCCGGGCCAGCAATTTTCCAACATAGTTGCCATTACTATCTTTAAGACCGCGGTGGATTAATTGTTCTATTGATTCTTTTTCCCTGTCGTAAACACGGATATCAAAGATTAAATCACCACAACCAGTAGGCTCTCCTAAATTAAATAAAATAACCTCGTCTACTGTATTTCTTGCTTTCTGCAAAGCATAAGTCAGAGTACCTTTGCCATTTGATTCAATTTTCCCAGAAATTTTATAATCGAATAAATCAAAGATAGGGTATGGGGCAATGGTCTCCTCTATATCTTCAAAATCAGAGAACCCACTGATTTTCAGATGAATCTGAAAGTCCTGAGCAGTTTTATCGATTAAATTTTGCACTGGGGATATCAGTTTTTTTAATTCAAAATTTAATTTAATAAACTGATTTTTATCCCATTCTTTGTAATAATCCTGTCCACCTTCGATTGTTAAAGTAGTTCCATGAGGTTCTTTTGTTGAGTGGCTTTCAACTAAAATTTCAACATCATCCAAGTATTCAGATTTTTCAAAATCACGCCAGTCAACCAAAACTGTTGTTTTTTCGGCACCTTCTGAAACTGTCTCTAGTAATAAGGTAGAACCAAGCATAGATGCAGCATAGCGGCCTATCCCTTTACGACCTTGCATAATTCGACCATCCGGACTTGTTCTGCGCTCAAGCTTATCCGGCGTTGATGGAACCATCCACTTGTTAATCACAGTATCTTGTGACATCCCATGGCCATAGTCACGGACAGTAATCTCTATTCTTTTCTCAGGATTGCCACTTATATTTTCTGATGGTTTTTCAGTCGCTTTAAAATGTATTTCCACAGATTTTGAATCCGCATCATAAGCGTTTTTTACAAGCTCAACGATAGCAGCATAACTGTCCTGAATCAGATCTCTACCGATGGTTAATAAATGTCGTCCAGCCGGTCTTATTTTATAAGCATTTTCACTCATGCCAATTCTCCTTCAAATTTTCTGCAATTTTTCTTGCCAGTATAACTGGAACAGCATTACCAATCTGCCTGAATGCAGCGGCTCTACTTGGTTTATCAGTGCACCCCTCAAAATAATAATCATCTGGAAAAGTTTGGAGCCGTGCAGCTTCTCTAGGAGTGATTGATCTATTCTGTTTGGGATCTGGATGGATATAGTAATGCCCATCCTTTGCAAGATGAGCTAATACTGTATGAGATGAGGATAAATTACCTGCTACAACTTTAAACCTGTCCGCAAATGCGGTACGATTCTTATGAGTTTTAAGGTTTTCAGGTAAATCATTATATTCCATCCTTTTACCTTCCTTGCTCCACAGATCTGCTACCATACGATATATTTCTGAATCTTGTTGATTCAGCGGACGCGCAATATGCCATGTAACAGGGATGTTATCGTTTTTTATACCTGAATCATACAACCATTGACCGGAATATTTCTTCGTCTTACATGGGCGCACACTTCCCTCTCCTGCATGAATTACAGGAAGATCTGAAAATATTTCATTGACACACACGTTGGGTCTTTCAATCTCTAGTTGAGGATAAAATCCTGTTTTTTCTCCTCTTCTACCCATAAGGATAATTCTTTTACGAGCTTGAAGTGCACCATAATCATTTGCATTAAGGATGCGATATTCTGTTTCATATCCTAACTTTTTAAAAAGCATCCTCATTTCTTCAAAATAATATCTTCCGTCAGCATCTTTTGCAGACAAAAGTCCCGTTACATTCTCGAAGACAAAATATCTTGGTTGGTAACGTTTTAGAAACTCACCGTAAAATTTGTATAGATAATTACGTTTATCACCAAGCATCTTATTAGAGTCGCATGATCTGCCGACCAAAGAATAAGCTTGACATGGAGGACCACCTATAATCAGATCAAGAGAAGAATTTTCAAGTAAGTCATCAATTTGACTAAAAATTGTTTTTAAAGAATCTTCTGCAATTTCTTTATTAATTACCGTCTTTGAAATATGATCAGGGATATTTTTATAAAATTCAGTACGGCTTAATTCCCCTTTTAAGTAGTCAACATATAAGCTTAGTTTATCAACGGATTTTAACCAGTGATAAGCCATGCGAGTTTGAAGAGTAAAACAGGCGGCCTTGTCTGATTCAATATGAGCAACGGGCTTGTAACCTGCCTGAATGAATCCTTCGGAAAGTCCGCCTGCGCCAGCAAAAAGATCCAGAAAACGCAATTGTGTCATTCTATGCCTTGTAAATTTTAATTAAGAAACGTGAGATTATTGTTTATGAATTATAAGTAGCGTGAACTGCATTATACCAGGTTAAATATAACAATAGTAGGCAGTAATTCATCAAAGGTTGCGGCATAATTTAATAATCGCCCGATGTCCGTACACGGTAGTATCTACCTTTTAGAGACAGTTCTATACATAAAATTATAAGATGTGATGGTATTTAATTCTAAATTTACCACTTAAGAACAAGTACTTAGTTCAGTTTTTAATAGAATGTATGATATTTCGTCATAGTTATTTATTCTTGAGTTTTTAAGGTATAGCATCATATTTTTGACACAAGATATTACACTCCTCCGCTATTCGATCGAAGTCCATATTTTCAGGTTTGGTGTCGTATAGGAAACCACGCAACTCAGTAATGCGCATTTGGTCTTCCGAGCGCACATCAGAATAGGGAGTTTTGAATGAAATAAGTGCCTGTACACTGGCAACACGCTCGATTAGAGCGTCTTTCTGCATTAATGTAGCCAATTTTCATTCCTCTTTTGAGATTTGAGATTGTTTGTGTTGCCGCATTACCAATTTGACTAATGATACGCTGCATCCGGCTAGAGCGGCCGTTTCTTGAAGGGTATGGTTTTGGCGTAGGCTGACAATCAGTTTATGCTTTTGGATATTTGCCTGGCGGCCTTTGTAAAGTCCCTGTTTTTTTGCCTCAGCAATGCCGGCGGCTTGACGGTTACGCCGTTGTTCATAGTCGTCTCTGGCCGTTTGTAGGGCAATTTTGAGCAGCATGGTTTGTATGCTGTCCAAAACGATTTTGGCAATTTCGGAATCGGCATGGATTTGGCTCAGGTCGATTATGCCGGGAATGGACAGGAACGCACCTTTTTCGCGGATGTGAGCGACCAGTTTTTCCGCTTCTGCCAAAGGCAAACGGCTGATGCGGTCGATATGTTCGGTGATGATCACGTCGCCTTCTTGCAAGTCTGCAATCAATTGATTCAACACAGGTCGGTCTGCACGGACGCCAGAGGCCTTTTCTTTATAGACCCCCGCAATGTAGTAACCTTCTGCCTTGGCTTGTTCAATTAGGGTGTTTTGCCGCTCGAGATTTTGTTCTTCGGTGCTGACACGTTGGTAAATTCTCGCTGCTTTCATTGTTAGCCTCAGTAGTCGATACCGAAAATACAGTTTTGATACAGGAAGGCGACCACATCGGAATCATCGCCGGTGCGGTAGAAAGCTGAAAGTTTTTCGTTGAACTCAGGCATTTGCAGTTCGGAAATTTCCAAAATACCGCAACCTTTTTCTATTAACAGCGCGTTGGCAAACAGCGTGGCCGTTCGTTTGTTGCCGTCCCAAAAAATTTGCTGCCGCATAAAGACCAACATGGATCGGATGGCAGTTTTAGTGGTCGAATGGTTTTGGTTTTCAATTTGACCAAACAGGTTCTGTACTTCAACTTCCGACATGGCTGGCGGCGTATGGCGCGATCCATCAACTAGGGTAACGCCGACTGTGCCGGTACGAAAATCTCCGGGAGCCAATGAATCTTCTTGGGCAACGATACTGTTGATTTTTTTTAACAGTGAAATGTCAACGGGAAAGCCGTCTGAAATATGGCGTATCACATATTGATAGGCACGCTTGAGATTTAGGATGGTCTGAATATCGTTCAAGGATACTGAGGCAATATTTTGCCCGTTGATAATCTGTTCGGTCTGCAACAAAGTTGTCTGACAGTTTTCAAACCGGCTTAGATTGTGGATTTGGGCAACCAATACCTTTTTGGCCAAAAAGATATTTTCTTTCAGGCTGAGATTATATTTATCGGGAAACACTGTTGCTCCTTATACGGGACAAGATGGGTAATTTGAGTATGCTCTAATTACCTGTCAAATAAATGCCTTAAAATTTGGCTAATTTAAAATAATCAGGACTTAAATTGTCCATAATCAAATTGTCTATTCTATTTGCCCAACGGGCAATATGATTTGCACAGTTTGACTCATCAAAAAACAAAAAGCC
>NZ_AEPF01000060.1 GCF_000193735.1 Neisseria sicca 4320 | reverse complement strand
AAATCAACTCCAATGAAAAGGATACAACGAACAAAGGTCGTCTGAAAACCTTGTCAATCGGTTTTCAGACGACCTTTTCTTTATGCCCTATCTTACAAATGCGGGTTCATCAGGTTTTCGGGCGACAGGATGCGGTCGAGTTCGGCTTCACTCAAGAGGCCGCGTTCGAGTACGACTTCGCGCACGCCTTTGCCGGTTTGGGCGCAGATTTTGCCGACCAAATCGCCATTGCCATGTCCGATATACGGGTTCAGATAAGTAACCAGACCAATGGAGTTGAACACATAGCGTTCGCAGATTTCGCGGTTGACGGTAATGCCTTTGACGCATTTTTCGGCGAGATTTACGGCGGCGTTGCCCAACAAGGAGATGGTTTCAAACATACATTGCGCGATGACCGGCTCCATCACGTTTAATTGCAACTGCCCCGCTTCGGCGGCGAAGGTGATGGTGGTGTCGTTGCCGATGACTTTGAAGCAGACTTGGTTGACCACTTCGGGAATCACGGGGTTGACTTTGGCGGGCATAATCGACGAGCCTGCCTGCATTTCCGGCAGGTTAATCTCTTTCAAACCGGCGCGCGGACCGGACGACAAGAGGCGTAAGTCGTTACAGATTTTCGATAATTTGACCGCCGTGCGCTTCAACGCGCCGTGTACCATCACATACGCGCCGCAATCTGAAGTCGCTTCAATCAGGTTTTCGGTCAGTTTGCAATCCAAGCCGCTGACTTCAGACAATTTTTTCACCGCCAAAGCCGCGTAGCCTTTGGGCGTGTTCACACCCGTGCCGATGGCGGTTGCGCCCAAGTTGACTTCCAACAACAAAGCACGCGTGCGGTTCAGATTCAAAATTTCTTCTTCCAGCAACACTTGGAAAGATTGAAACTCCTGCCCCGCCGTCATCGGCACGGCATCTTGAAGCTGTGTACGCCCCATTTTCAACACATCTTTAAACTCATCGGCTTTGGCGGCAAACGCGTCTTTCAGCAACGCCAGTTTTTCCAGCAGCGAGCCGACGCTGTCATACACTGCCAAACGGAAGCCGGTCGGATACGCATCGTTGGTGGACTGGCTGGCGTTCACATGGTCCATCGGGTTAACAATGTCGTAGCGGCCTTTTTCGTAGCCCAATATTTCCAAAGCAAGGTTGGCGATGACTTCATTAGTATTCATGTTGACCGAAGTCCCCGCGCCGCCCTGATACACGTCGGACGGGAATTGGTCGAGGCAGCGGCCTTTGAGCAACACTTCGTCGCAAGCCTTTTCAATGGCGGCGGCGATTTCGGGCTTCACTGCGCCCAGTTCGCCGTTTGCCTGCGCGGTCGCTTTTTTTACCATCACCATGCTGCGGACAAACTGCGGCACGTCGGAAATTTTTTGATTGGAAATTTTAAAGTTTTCCACCGCGCGCAAAGTATGGATGCCCCAATACGCCTCGGCGGGGATTTCGCGTTCGCCCAGCAAATCGTGTTCGATACGGACAGTCATTCTCTTACCTTCTCATTCGTTGGTTTATCAAGTAATGTGCATATGCAGGCGGAACATTAGACCGTTTTGCATGGGTTGTCTAGCTGCAAACGCGCCGTTGTTATCAAAGTATAGTGGATTAACTTTAAACCAGTACGGCGTTGCCTCGCCTTGCCGTACTATCTGTACTGTCTGCGGCTTCGTCGCCTTGTCCTGATTTAAAGTTAATCCACTATAGAAAAAACATTCTGCAAGACAAAAGGTCGTCTGAAACCTTTTTCAGACGACCTTTTTACATGCTTACATACCGATAAGTCCCCGTATCTGCGGCCAGTAAAATAAACAGGCGATGGCACAGACGGCGACACTGATACCTGCGGCGTTGATGCTGCTGATTTTTTCTTTAAACGCCATTGCGCCGACCAGCGTACCCAAGACGATGACGCCGATGTTCATGCCTGCGAAGACCAGCGTCGGGTTGTCTTTCATCATTTGGTGGGCAGTGATGTAGGTAACGATATTGGCAAAATTCAAACCTCCCAAGACAATACCGCCGATAATGCCTTCTTTCGTCCATTTGGTCGATTGGGAGAAAAGGTAGCCGAACATCAAAATACCGGCGAGACTGAAGGCGACCAAGAGGTTGCCGGAAAACGCCGTGCCGCTTTTGGCGAGCTGTTTGAAGAGGATGTCGATGATGCCGTAGCCCGCCCAAACGCCTGCGAGCAACATAATTTGCGTGCCCAATCCGCCCGATTTCTTGCCGCCGTCGGCTTTCCACAACAGGCAGAACAAAGCCACAAACGCCAAAGCGATGCCTATCAGCCGCCCTTCGGTCAACGCTTCGCCAAAAATGACGAACGCGGAAATAATCGGCAAAATCAAAGACAAACGTTGCGCCGCATCGGACTTGACGATACCTGCCGCATCGACTGCCTTGCCCATAATCACAAACACCGAAGGCAGCAGCACGCCCAGCGCGCCAAACAGCCACCAAGTTGGCAAAAAGGCTTTCGGATTGCTCAAATCGGGTTTCAACACCCAAGCCGTCAACGCCACCGCGACAATGTAGTTCACCGCCACCGCCTGCGCGACGTCGATTTTGTTTTTACGCGCCAATTTGAGCAATACCGATACAGACACGCTGCACAGTATGCTTGCCAATAAATAAATCATGTTTTTCCTTTGATTGAGTGTGTCGGATGCACCGGACAGATTTCAGACGACCTTCTTGGTGTCCTATTTTGATATTTAGTTTCCCGCAAACGACCCCTATAAAAATTTCAGACGATCCCTAAATGCTAAGGTCGTCTGAAAACAAGGCGGGCTGTCGCGCTTAGAACCAAGTATCCAAAGACATGCGCTTGTTATTCGTCAGCTTGATAAAACCTGCCGCCAGTCGGTAAGCAAACCAAACCGATACTAAAAACAGCAGCACGTAGCCGATGCCGATAAACGCAGTGATTTTGCTCAATATAAATCCCGCCAGACCGCCCCAAAACGTTTTAATCAGATAGTCTGCGTGGTTATTATAAACCGAGTCGCCCATGTCGCCACGTTTTACATACGCCAAAACGATACCGGCAACAGGCATCACAAAAGTAGCAAACCCTAAGGCAAACAAGGCATACATCGCCATTACGTAAGTACGGTCGCCGTCTTGGCGCAACCCTTCCGCCGTATTACCTGCCTGTTGGCTGTTGGTCTGTTGGTTGGCGGTCTGCCCGCTTCTGCCGCTGAATTCACGGAGCGACTCGTCGTACCATGCACGACGTTCGGGATCGACCAGAGTATCGTAAGCCTGACGGATTTCCTTGAAACGCTCTTCCGCATCAGGATTGCCGGGATTACGATCGGGATGGTATTTCATTGCCGAATCGCGATAGGCTTTTCTGATTTCTGTAATGTCCGCATCCGCCGAAATGCCGAGAATTTCATAAAAATTACGGTTTTCCATATTAGGGTGTGCCTCTTTGGTTTGTGTTTGCAAAAGCCCGATCCGTGAAATCACGATATAGTGGATTAACTTCAAACCAGTACGGCGTTGCCTCGCCTTGCCGTACTATCTGTACTGTCTGCGGCTTCGTCGCCTTGTCCTGATTTAAATTTAATCCACTATAACAGGCTGTTTGACAGAATAAAAACAGATATAAAATCAGGCATTGTGTTCTTTTTATAAAACCTTCCAATTTGCCCGAATCTGCGTTTCCCGACTTAAAAACCGTTTCGCATCCCTTTAGACGGCGACCTGTACATCTTGCGGATTCAAAGCCCGCAGAGCCTGCGGACTGATGCCGATAATAAATCCGCGCTTGCCGCCGTTGATATAAATCTTGTCCAAATCCCAAATACTTTTTTCAACATAAACAGGCAACTGGGTTTTCATACCGAAGGGCGTCGTGCCGCCCACCAGATAGCCCGTCCATTTGTTTGCCTGTTTCGGATCGGCAGGCTCGATGTGTTTCATGCCCAAATCGCGCGCCAGATTGCGGGTCGAAATCTGCTTGTCGCCGTGCATCACCACGACCAACCCTTTCTTCGCTTCGTTTTGCAGCACGATGGTTTTGACCACCTGATGCTCGTCCACGCCGAACAAATCCGCAAACTGCGCTGTCCCGCCGTGTTCTTCATAAACATAAATATAAGGCTCAAAATCAATTTTATGTGTACGCAGGAAACGGACGGCAGAAGTAACCGGATAATCGGTATTTTTGCTCATGATGCAGTTCCAATATTATTCAGACGACCTAAACTCAATATGACAATTACGCGTAAAAATAGTTTCCGCATCTTTTCAAAAACAGCCCGCCTGCTGTGGCAGACAATCAAGCTGAATGTTACCATAAGCCCCTGCACAATACCCGTCATCTTATTCCGACCCAATCGGAAAACCGAAATCCGATGACGGAACAAAATACCCCATGCGCCCCAACTTCAAGGAATATCAAATGAATATCCGATACCTCGGTACGACCGAACGCTACTCCGAAGCCGTCTGCGCGGGAGGATTCGTCTTCCTCTCCGGCATGGTTCCCGAAAATCCCGAAGCCGATGCCAAAGCCCAAACCGAAAACGTCTTGGCGCAAATCGACCATTGGCTTGAAGAATGCGGTTCCGACAAAGCACACATCCTCGAAGCCACCATCTTCCTGACCGATATGAACGACTACGCCGCCATGAACGAAGCCTGGGATGCCTGGACAGCCCCCGGCCGCGCCCCAGCCCGCGCCTGCATCGAAGCCAAACTCGCCAAACCGGAATGGGCGGTCGAAATCAAAGTATCCGCCGTGTGCAAGTGATTGGATTGAGCAAGGGGTCGTCTGAAAACCGCAGTCGATTTTTCAGACGACCTCTTTCATAAGATAAGATATAGTGGATTAACTTTAAACCAGTACGGCGTTGCCTCGCCTTGCCGTACTATTTGTACTGTCTGCGGCTTCGTCAACTTGTCCTGATTTAAAGTTAATCCACTATAAGATTGAACACAATCAGAGTGCTTGGATTGACGGTAAATCGGTTATCAATACAAAAAGGTCGTCTGAAAACCCAAGTTTTCAGACGACCTTTTACAATCAAACCATTATGCGAACGGATGATGCAAAACGATGGTTTCTTCGCGGTCAGGACCGGTGGAGACGATGGCTACCGGCGCACCGCAGACTTCTTCGATACGTTTCAAATATGCTTTGGCGTTTGCAGGCAATGCGTCGTAGTTTTTCACACCGAAAGTGGATTCGCTCCAGCCGGGCATGGTTTCGTAAATCGGTTTGCAGGTTTCTACCGCATCGGAACCGCAAGGCAGGATGTCGGTTTTGCTGCCGTCGGGCAATTCGTAGCCGACGCAGATATTGATGGTTTCAATGCCGTCCATAACGTCCAGTTTGGTGATGCACATACCGGAAATGCCGTTGACTTGGATGGAGCGTTTCAGGGCGGCGGCATCAAACCAACCGCAGCGGCGTGCGCGGCCGGTTACGGAGCCGAATTCGTGTCCGCGTTCTGCCAAACCTGCGCCTACTTCGTCAAACAATTCAGTCGGGAACGGACCTGAGCCGACGCGCGTGGTATAGGCTTTGACGATGCCCAAAACATAATCCAGCATTTGCGGACCTACGCCCGCGCCTGCGGAAGCGGCTCCCGCCAAGCAGTTGGACGAGGTAACGAAGGGGTAAGTGCCGTAGTCGATGTCCAACAGCGTACCTTGCGCGCCTTCAAACAGCAGTTTTTCGCCGTTTTTGTTTTTCTCGTTCAACACGCGGGATACGTCGGTAATCATCGGCGTAATGCGCGGCGCGACTTTTTCGATAACCTCCATCACGTCTTCTGCTTTCACCGGCTCGGCATTGTGCAGATGTTGCAGTTGGACATTGTAATAGGCAAGGATGGCATCCAGTTTTTCATGCAGTTTTTCTGGATGCAGCAAATCGACGACGCGGATGGCGCGGCGTGCCACTTTGTCTTCGTAGGCAGGGCCGATGCCGCGACCGGTCGTGCCGATTTTGCCTTTGCCGCTCGAAGCTTCGCGGGCTTGGTCAAGCGCGATGTGGTAAGGCAGGATCAGCGGACAGGTCGGCGCGATTTTCAGACGACCTTCGACGTTTTTCACGCCTGCTGCGTTTAGCTCGTCAATTTCGCCCAACAATGCTTCGGGGGAAACGACAACGCCCGAGCCGATAAAGCAGTCCAAGTTTTCATGCAGAATGCCGCTCGGAATCAGGCGCAAAATGGTTTTCTTGCCGCCGACGACCAAAGTGTGTCCCGCATTGTGCCCGCCTTGGAAACGCACGACACCGCTGGTTTCTTCCGCCAGCCAGTCAACGATTTTACCTTTTCCTTCGTCGCCCCATTGGGCGCCGATTACTACAACATTTTCAGCCATAGCCATATAACCTATCAATATTAAGAAATTATCATGAATCAACTTCAAACCAAGACGGCTTTGCGCCCTACCCTGATTTGCCTTTAATCCGCTATGAATGGGTATTTAAAGTTTCTCAACCTGCCAAACGCCGTCCGACTTTTTCAGGCGACCTGTAACCTCTTCCGAAGCATTGTGTCCGACACCGTAGTCGATAACGACACACTGCCCTTGTTCACGCAGGGCTTCGACTGCTTCGCGTGCCGCTTCGGCATCATCCGCATCAACCAAGACGACGGGCTGCCGCTCAATGGCGGGCAAACGTCCAATAAAGCTGCGCAAGTCGAAACTGAATCCCGTTGCCGGACGCGCACGGCCGAAATATTCGCCCAATCCGTCATAACGCCCGCCCCGTGCGACCGCGTCATGGAAATTGGAACCGTATGCCGCATACAGCAAGCCCGTGTGGTAATTGTCCACGCGCAGTTCGGATAAATCGATATGGACTTTCTGATTCGGGAATGCGTCGCACACTGCCTGCAATTCGTCCAACGCGCTGCCGACCGCCGACAAATCGGGCAATCGTTCACGCGCGGCGGACAACACTTCCCGTCCGCCATACAGACGCGGCAGCAGCGAGAATGCTTTCGCCCACATACCGTCCAGTTTCCAAGCCTTAACCTGCGTTTCGACCGCCTCAGTATCTTTATCCTGCATCAAAGCAAGCAGTGTTGCAGACTGCTCCGCATCCAAATGCGCCGCATCGGACAAAGCCCGGAATACGCCGATGTGCCCCAGCGACAGCAAAACCTTGCCCATATCGGCAATCTTCATGCTTTTGAGCATCAAGTCAATCAGCTCGATATCCGCCCTGATGTCGGCGAAACCATACATTTCCGCCCCCGCCTGCAAAGGTTCGCGCATATTGAGCAAACCTTCCGGCCGCGCGTGCAACACAGGGCCTGCGTAACACAATCGGTTAATCCCTTGATTGGCGGACAAAAGATGCGCATCGATACGCGCCACTTGCGGCGTAATATCGGCGCGGATGCCTAGCTGCCGACCGCTCAACTGATCGACCACCAAAATGGTTTTCAAAGACAAACCCGCGTCAATGTGCGTCAGCAGGGAATGGCTGTATTCCATCAGCGGAGGCTGTACCAGCTCGTAACCGTGCACTCGGAACAAAGTCAACAACTGCTCTCGCGCGCTTTCCAACTGTCGGGCGTTGGTCGGCAACACATCGGCAACATGTTCGGGAAGCTGCCAAGATTGCATGGAAATCTACCTTCTATCTGTTTTTGTAAACGCAAAGGGCTGCTTGAATTTAAAATCAGACGGACGAACAGCCCGCTTCTCGAAATACGCCGCGCAAACAATGCAGCGTTTCCAACAAATCTGATTTTAAATTCAAACAGCCCCTGAATGACGGCTTTAAACCGCCGAGTTATTAAAAGCAAACTTTACCATACAAAACAGTTTTGTGCAGCCTGTTTTCATACAAGCGTCGTCTGAAAAAGGACGGCCAATCCTATTCGCAATGAAGATTGCTTGTTTTCTCTTTGAACGAATCCATCGCAATTTGACACATACGTTGCCGTTGTCCCAAATCCGCCGCAGGCAACGCTTGGAATAAAAATTTCGTATTGTTGCGTTGGAAATCGGCTTTCTTGCCTGCTTTTTTATAGCATACATCTGCGCGCGCGAAATATTGACGGCAGATTTCCGGCAATTCTTCCAATGATAAAGGTTTGTGCTTATGCATCCCATGCGCTGATACAACCAGGGGATATATTGTCAAAACCGCTACCGCAACAAATTTCAAACTTTTTTGAAACCAATCATTTTTCATAATAAAACCTTAAAATCTATATCTACATAATGATTTTGCTTTTCGCAAAATCCGCTACGTTTGTTTTCAGACGACCTCAAAGCCGACTCAACCAAGTTGCGCCAGTTGTCCGCGCATCTCGGTAATCACCGCTTTATAATCCGGCTTGCCAAAAATGGCCGAACCTGCCACAAACGTATCGGCGCCGGCCGCCGCGACGGCAGCGATATTGTCGATCTTGATGCCTCCGTCCACTTCGATGGCGATGTGCCGCCCATTTTGCGCTTCGTACTGATCCAACATCGCCCGCACTTGGCGGATTTTTTCAAGGGTGTGGGGGATGAAGCTTTGTCCGCCGAAACCGGGGTTGACCGACATCAGCAATACCATGTCCAGCCTGTCCAATACGTTTTCCAAAACGTAGGCGGGAGTTGCGGGATTCAACACCAATCCTGCCTGACAGCCCGCATCTTTAATCAGGCTGAGGCTTCGGTCTACATGGCGGCTGGCTTCGGGATGAAACGTGATAATCGACGCCCCTGCTTTGGCAAATGCCTGAATCAGATCGTCAACGGGTTCGACCATCAGATGCACATCAATCGGCACGGTGGCATAAGGCTTCAACGCCGCGCAGACCATAGGGCCGAAAGTCAGGTTCGGCACATAATGATTGTCCATCACGTCGAAATGAATCAAATCGGCTCCCGCTTCGATAACTTTCGTTACTTCCTCACCCAAACGGGCAAAATCGGCGGATAAAATACTGGGCGCAATACGGAAATTGTGGTTCATAGAAATCCAGTCGGATGGTGTGGTTTGATAAACGGATAATTTTTCATATTCTACCACCAACGCCTCACGCAACACTAACTATGCATTGTTAATATTTAACAAAAGTAAGCATATGCATAGATAATTATTGGTTAACGATATGTTTTGACAGAAATAAAATAAAGATATGAAGTTAACAAAAGTTAACTGGAGGGATACTGCCTTTCACACGCTAATCGGGTATATTTGCGCGGTTACGGAAACTAGGAAAACGCTGTGTCTGTCGGATTCAAATCTTATTTACCCCTCTGTGCATTATCGGTTGCGCTGCTGACGGCTGTTGGTCAAGCGCACGCCGGCCCCCAATATATCAAGCTGGACGATTTTCAAGCCAATTGCGACATCCGCTCCCTTAATCTGACGCAAGACCAGCACAATGCTTTGCGCCGTATCCGCAATGATTACAAACAGGCATCGGACAAGGCATACCGCAAACTCGTCCGCACAGACCGTAACCGCCGCCAAGTCATTATGAAAATCCTCGCGGCAGATAAGTTCGATCAAAACAACGCGCGCGATTACGTCGAAACCCGCTACTTGTCGAGCATGGATTTCGCCGTGGAAGAATTGGAAATCCAACACCGCTTCTACCACCTGCTCAATCCGCGCCAACGCCAGCTTTGGCTCTCTTCCTGCCTTCGCTGACATATCGCCTTCCTGATTTATCCGTACAAAAAGGTCGTCTGAAACCCTGTTTCAGACGACCTTTTTGTACGATACGGCGATTCAAAGCAATGCTGAGCGATGCTGTTGGAAGAAATTGAACCGGAAAAAGCTTGCCTATCATTACCCTCCCGCAGATTTCAGTATAGCAGGTGTATTTCTCGAAATCTCAATCCAAAACCCGTTGTTCCGGCAAACGTCCTGCCCAATCGCACGCAAACTGCCAAGCCGAACGCCCCGAACGGTTGCCGCGCATTTGCGCCCATTGCAACGCTGCCTTGCGTGCCGTTTCATTAAAATCCACACCGAAATCATTCAACCAATTTTCAACCGCTTGAAGGTAGTCGTTTTGATCGAACGGATAAAAACTCAACCACAAGCCGAAACGGTCGGATAGGGAAATTTTTTCCTCAACAGCTTCTTTTTGATGAATTTCGCCGCGTATGCCCGTTGTGCCGCCGTTTTCATCCATATATTCAGGCATCAAGTGGCGCCGGTTGGACGTCGCGTACACCAATACGTTGCTGCATCTTTGCGACAAACCGCCGTCCAATGCGGTTTTTAGGGCTTTATACGTTTCATCGCCGGTTTCAAACGATAGGTCATCGCAGAATACGATGAATTTTTCGGGACGGTCTTTCAACAAGGAAAGCAGCGCGGGCAGACTGACCAAATCGCTCTTATCAACTTCAATCAAGCGCAGCCCTTGGTCGGCATATTCGTGCAACAGGGCTTTGACCAGCGAGGATTTGCCCGTTCCACGCGAGCCGCTCATCAAAACATTGTTCGCGGAGCGGCCTGCCAAAAACTGCTCGGTATTGCGTTTGAGCTTTTCGGTTTGCGTCCCAACGGCAGCCAGACGGTCAAGCGGGAATGTATGCGGGTTTGGCAGGCTCTCCAAAATCCCTTTTTTACCGACGCTGTGCCAACTGTATGCCAAAGCGTTCCAGTCGGTTTTGCCGGGCTCTTCGGGCAACACCAAATCAAGACGGTTCAAAACGGAATAGGCTTTTTGCAAAAAGGCGGCGAGTTTCATATATAACCCTATTGTCCTGATGTAACAGGATTTTGCTGCGCCATCACGCGCATCACGGTATCGACAACGGCTTGGGTTTGCGGATCGACTTCGATATTGATGACGTCGCCCTCTTTCCGGCTGCCGAACAAAGTGCGCGTCAAAGTTTCCGGAATCAGATGGACATTAAATTCCGTTTCGGCAACATCGCCTATGGTCAGGCTGCAACCGTCCAAGCCGACAAAGCCTTTGCTCAAAATATAGGGTTTGAGTTCAGTCGGCAGTGCAAACCATACCGTGCGGTTAAACTCGCTGCGTTCTATCCGCGTAATCTGCGTAGTCGTCATGATATGCCCGCTCATGACGTGTCCGCCGATTTCATCGCCGAAACGGGCGGCACGTTCGAGATTGACGGCATCGCCTGTTTTCAGACGACCTAAATTGGTCTTTTCCAAGGTTTCTTTCATCAAATCAAAGCTGACCGCATCGCTGTCGATTTGAGTGATGGTCAGGCAGCAGCCGTTGTTGGCGACGGATGCGCCGATTTGCAGATGCTCGGTCATCCCATCGGGCAGCTTGACGACATGGGTACGGAAATCGACGGACGGTTCGCGGATGGCGATGATTTCGCCGATACCTTGGACGATACCTGTAAACATGGAAAATTCTCCAATCGGTTTATTTGATGCGTTTGAAAACCAAATCCCAAACGCCGTGTCCCAAACGTTTGCCGCGGGCTTCAAATTTCGTTTCGGGACGGTAGTCGGGCGTAGGCGCATAATCGGCGGCGGTATTTTGCAAATTGTCAAAACCGCTCAACACTTCCAGCATCTGCTGCGCGTATTCTTCCCAGTCGGTCGCCAGATGGATATAACCGCCGACTTTCAATTTGGGCAGCAGTTTCTGCACAAACGGTATTTGCACCAAGCGGCGTTTGTTATGGCGTTTTTTGTGCCAAGGGTCGGGAAAGAAAATGTGGATGCCGTCCAGCACGTCGTCTGAAAGCATATTTTCGACCACTTCGACCGCATCATGCCGCATCACGTGGATATTGCCGATGTGTTCTTCTTCAATCAATTTCAAAATATTGCCGACGCCGGGACCGTGCACATCAATCGCCAAAAAGTCGGTATCAGGCAGACGCTTGGCGATTTCAACAGTCGCCACGCCCATGCCGAAACCGATTTCCAACACCTTAGGACGGTCGCTGCCGAAACGCTGATTCAAGTCCAACACGGAATCTTGGTAATCGATGCCAAACTGCGGCCACATCGTATCAATGGCACGCTGCTGCGCCGCAGTCATATGCCCTTGGCGCAACACAAAGCTGCGGATGGAGCGTTTATGCTCTTCAGGAACGGTGGAATCCGGAGTTATTTCGTTCATAAATTATTTCTTGTATCTGATAAGACTGAGGGAAGGTCGTCTGAAAATCTGCAATATGGTTTCAGACGACCTCTGAATGTATGGGGTCAACCGTTAAATGGTTTGTTTTATAGTTGATAAATAAACATGAGACAAGTTGCCGACAGTATAAATCCTACCGAACTCATTTGCTTGCTGTTTTAAAGCATGACTAAATGGTTGACTTGGAGCTTAGACACGCATCCTTGCTCATCCATTATATCGTTAATGAAATTATTCAATATGCTCTTTGACGAAAAGGTCGTCTGAAAGATTCAGACGACCTTTGACTGATAAATGTAGTGTCAGCAGTTTAATTCAACTGACTGAATACACTTATTTTTTCTTTTGAGCAGGCAGGTCGGTACAAGTACCCAGCGCCACTTCTGCAGCCATACCGATGGATTCGCCCAAGGTCGGGTGCGGGTGGATGGTTTTGCCGATGTCTGCCGCGTCACAGCCCATTTCGATTGCCAAGCAAACTTCGCCGATCATATCGCCGCCGTTCGGACCGACGATACCGCCGCCGATGATACGGCCGGTTTCAGCATCAAAAATCAGCTTGGTAAAGCCTGAATCGCAACCATTGGCAATCGCGCGGCCGGAAGCTGCCCACGGGAAGTTGGCTTTGGTGATTTTGCGGCCGGATGCTTTGGCAGACAATTCAGTTTCGCCAACCCATGCCACTTCGGGAGCGGTATAAGCCACGCCCGGAATCACGCGGGCATCGAAGTAAGCTTTATGTCCGGCGCAGTTTTCAGCGGCAACGTGACCTTCATGAACAGCTTTGTGTGCCAGCATAGGCTGACCGACGATGTCGCCGATGGCGTAGATGTGCGGCACATTGGTACGCATTTGTTTGTCGACTTCGATGAAGCCGCGGTCGGTTACGGCAACGCCTGCTTTTTCGGCGCTGATGAGTTTGCCGTTAGGCGCACGGCCTGCGGCAACCAATACGGCATCGTAGCGTTGCGGCTCTTTCGGCGCATTTGCACCTTCGAAGGTAACGTAAACGCCGTCTTCTTTCGGCTCGACTGCGACGGTTTTGGTGTTGATCATGATGTTGTCAAAACGGTATTCGTTTTGTTTTTGCCATACTTTCACCAAATCGCGGTCGGCACCTTGCATCAGACCGTCCATCATTTCAACGACGTCAAGGCGCGAACCCAGCGTGCTGTAAACCGTACCCATCTCAAGGCCGATAATACCGCCGCCGATAATCAGCAGCTTGCCCGGTACTTCTTTCAGAGCCAAAGCGCCGCTGGAATCGATGATGCGCGGATCTTCAGGGATAAACGGCAGCTTGGTTACGCGGCTGCCCGCTGCGATGATACAGTTTTTGAATGCAACGATTTTTTTCTCGCCGGTAGGCGTAGCTTGTTCGTACACGTCGCCAGTAGTCAGCGACACTTCCAAATGGTGCGGATCCAAGAATTGACCGTCGCCTTGGATAACGTCCACTTTGCGACCTTTAGCCATGCCTGCCAAACCGGTAGTCAGGCGGGAAACCACGCCGTCTTTGTAGCCGCGAAGCATGTCGATGTCGAGTTCAGGCTCGGGGTATTTGATGCCGTTGGCAGCCAAGTGGCGCACTTCGTCGATAACGGCAGCATTGTGCAACAAGGCTTTGGAAGGAATACAGCCGACGTTCAAGCAAACGCCGCCCAAGGTTTTGTAGCGCTCGACGATGGCAACTTTCAGACCTTCGTCAGCAGCGGCAAATGCAGCGGAATAACCACCGGGGCCACCACCCAATACGACTACGTCGTACTCTGCATCGGCAGAACCGCCGAATTGTGCAGCTTGCGGTGCAGGAGCGGCAGCTGTAGGGGCTTCTTGCGCAGGGGCGGCAGCAGATGCTTCAACTTTAGGAGTGGCAGCCGCGCCTTCGGCTTCAACAACTACAATCAAACCGCCTTCAGAGATTTTGTCGCCGACTTTGACTTTCACTTCTTTGACCACACCCGCAACTTCGGCAGGTACGTCCATCGTCGCTTTGTCGGTTTCCAAGGTAATCAGGGTATCGTCAACGGCGATGGTGTCGCCTACGTTCACTTCAACCGCGATAATATCTACATTTTCGTGTCCGCCAATGTCGGGCACTTTCAATTCAACTAAAGCCATTATATTGACCTTTCAACTTAGTTAATTTCTATCAACTCTTTAGCAATAATCACTTCTTCAGGAATACAGCCACAATCTTTAGCTCTGATTGTTACTTCCTTCTCATCTGGGTTTTCTGGATGTTCAACCTCATATTCAAAAATAGAATATTGACCAAACAAATCTCTATTTAAAACATATATATAGCCATTTTCAATACCGGAGCTTGTTGCAAATTTCTTGGCAATTTCCTTGTCTATTGTCGTAGATATATAACAGCCGTCATATAGACCTGTTTCAATTTGATGGGCGTAAACTGCATTCTTCACACTTGGACCATGTGTAGCTTTACCATCATATTTAAACTTACCATCATAACGAATTGCAACTTCAGCTTTATTACCTTTAGGTTTTAACTGTCCATTATTTTGCTCATCTTGTTGGCAACTAATGCCTCTATATAAGAAATTTCCCATAAGTTATTAATTTAAAGGTTGAATTTAACACCATCACTCATCAATCTCAAGCAATCCAAACATTATCAGACTGCTTGAGAAGGATGTTTTATTTTATAAGGTAATGCGGCGGAAGTCTTTCAACAGGTTCGCCAGGAATACGGTGAAGCGCATACCGGCGGCACCGTCGATGACGCGGTGGTCGAAGGACAGGCTCAACGGACACATCAGGCGAGGAGCGAACTCTTTGCCGTCCCAAACCGGTTTGATTTGGGATTTGCACACGCCCAAAATAGCAACTTCAGGTGCGTTCACAATCGGAGTGAAGCCTGTACCGCCGATGCCGCCCAAGCTGGAAATGGTAAAGCAGGCGCCTTGCATTTCTTGCGGTTTGAGCTTGCCTTCGCGGGCTTTTTTAGACAATTCGGTCAGCTCTTGGCTGATTTCTTTCAGGCCTTTTTGTTCCACGTCTTTGATGACGGGAACAACCAAGCCATTTGGCGTATCAGCTGCGAAACCGATGTTGAAGTAGTTTTTCAGAACCAGATTGTCGCCGTCCAAAGAAGCGTTGAATTCTGGGAAGGCTTTCAGCGCAGAAACGGAGGCTTTGATGATGAATGCCAACGGAGACAGTTTCACGCCTTCGCGTTCCCATTCTTTGTTCAGCTGTTTGCGGAATTCTTCCAATTCGGTCATGTCCGCTTCTTCGTGAACGGTAACGTGCGGGATGACTACCCAGTTGCGGGACAGGTTTTGACCGGAAATTTTCTTAATGCGGGACAACTCTTTAACTTCGACATTACCGAATTTGGAGAAGTCCACTTTAGGCCACGGCAGCAAGTCCAGACCGCCGCCCAAAGATGCGCCGGCAGCAGCAGGTTTCGCCGCGCCGCCTTGCATTACAGATTTCACAAAGGCCTTAATGTCGTCGCCCATGATACGGCCTTTCAGGCCGGTACCTTTGACTTGACCCAAATCTACGCCCAATTCGCGCGCCAGTTTGCGTGCGGAAGGACCTGCGTGTGCTTTGGCAAAAGCGGCTTCGTCGATTTTGGCAGCGGCAGGTGCAGGAGCGGCAACAGGAGCCGGAGCGGCGGCAGACGCGGCAGCCGGAGCAGCTGCCGGTGCGGCGGCTTGGGCAGGAGCAGGAGCGGCGGCAGAACCGGCGGTTTCCACTTCGATAATGGCAGTACCTTCAGATACTTTGTCGCCGACTTTCAGGAATACGGCTTTAACGACACCGGCGGCAGTACAAGGTACGTCCATAGTCGCTTTGTCGGTTTCCAGAGTAATCAGCGTGTCGTCTTCGGCAACGGTGTCGCCAACTTTGACTTCAACGGCAATTACATCTACATCAGTATGACCGCCAATGTCGGGAACGGCTACTTGGACGGTTGCACCGCCTGCGGGTGCGGCGGCAGGCGCAGGTTGTGCTTCAGCCGCAGGAGCCGGAGCGGCTTCAGCAGCGGCAGCACCGGTTTCAACGGTCAAAATTACGCCTCCTTCGGAGATTTTGTCACCGACTTTGACTTTCACTTCTTTGACCACGCCTGCTGCATCGGCAGGTACGTCCATAGTGGCTTTGTCGGTTTCCAGAGTAATCAGGGTGTCGTCAACGGCGATGGTGTCGCCCGCTTTGACTTCTACTGCGATGATATCGACGTTTTCATGACCGCCGATATCGGGTACTTTGATTTCTACGATACTCATTTGAGTTCCTTTGATGATTTCGGTTTGAGGTCGTCTGAAAAACAGTTTCAGACGACATCACTTATGTTTTCCGGCACGGATAACCATTTCCAGAGCAGCCTTTCTGCGCTTCGAACCTTTTGCACAACTTGCGCCCGCTGCTTGGTAACTCAAGGTCTATCCGTTATGCAAACCGTCAACGTATTCTTGATTCAGACGACCTCACAAGCAAATTTACTTTGAGGTCGTCTGAAAACAGAATTAACGTTTCCAGCTTGGAGCCACGTCGGCATTGATGCCGTATTTTTCGATGGCTTGCTGAACGGTTTCTTTGCTGACTTTGCCTTGTTCTGCCAATGCGCTCAATGCTGCCACGGCAACGTTGTAGCGGTCCACTTCGAAGAAGCGGCGCAGGTTGGCACGGCTGTCGGAACGGCCGAAACCATCGGTACCCAAGACATGGTAGTCGTTCGGGATGTACGCGCGGATACGGTCGGCATAGCTGCGGATATAGTCAGTAGCGACGATAACCGGACCATCATGACCTTGCAGTTGTGAAGTAACGAAAGGCACTTTTTCAGCTTCCAGCGGATGCAGGCGGTTGAAACGTTCGGCTTCGATGGCATCACGGTGCAGCAGATTGAAGGACGGGCAAGACCAAATGTCTGCTTCTACGCCGAAGTCGGCTTTCAGCAATTCGGCGCCGGCAATCACTTCTTGCAGGATGGTACCGGAACCCATCAATTGAACTTTCTTGTCGCCTTTGTCACCGGCTTTCAGCAAGTACATACCTTTCAGGATGTCTTGTTCCACGCTTTCAGGCATGTCCGGATGAGCGTAGTTCTCGTTCATCAGAGTGATGTAGTAGAACACGTCTTCGTTATTGGCATACATGCGGCGCAGACCGTCTTGTACGATAACTGCCAATTCGTATTGGAAGGTCGGATCGTAAGAAACGCAGTTCGGAATCAAATCGGCTTGAATATGGCTGTGACCGTCTTCGTGTTGCAGGCCTTCACCGTTCAAGGTTGTACGGCCGGCAGTACCGCCCAACAGGAAGCCGCGAGCGTGCATATCGCCGGCAGCCCATGCCAAGTCGCCGACACGTTGGAAACCGAACATAGAGTAGTAGATGTAGAAAGGAATCATAGCGAAGTCGCTGTTGGCGTAGCTGGTTGCCGCTGCGATCCAGTCAGCCATCGCGCCCGGTTCGTTAATACCTTCCTGCAAGATTTGACCGTCGGTAGATTCTTTGTAGAACATCAGTTGGTCTTTGTCTTGCGGAGTGTATTGCTGGCCTTTCGGGTTCCAAATACCGTATTGACGGAACATGCCTTCCATACCGAAGGTACGGCTTTCGTCGGGAACGATAGGTACGACGCGTTTGCCGATTTTTTTGTCTTTCAACAGAGTAGACAGAATGCGGACAAATGCCATAGTGGTAGAGAATTCACGATCACCGCTGGATTTCAGTTGAGCATCGAATGCGGACAACTCAGGCACTTCCAATACCTCTTTTGTCGGATGACGTTGAGGCAGGTAACCGCCCAAGGCTTCGCGGCGGGCGTGCAGGTATTTGTACTCTTCGCTGTCGGGAGCGAAAGTCAGGTAAGGCAGATCGCCGCTGTCGATTTGCTCGTCGGTAACAGGAATGTCAAAGCGGTCTCGGAATTGTTTCAGAGACGCTTTGTCCATTTTTTTGGCTTGGTGTGCAACGTTTTGACCTTCACCCGATGGTCCCATACCATAACCTTTAATGGTTTTCGCTAAAATTACGGTAGGTTTGCCGTCTGCATGGTTAGCTGCAAGGTCGTAAGCGTTGTACACTTTTTGAGGGTCGTGACCGCCGCGGTTCAATGCCCAGATTTGTTCATCGGTCATATCGGCAACCAATGCTTTCAATTCAGGCGTATTGAAGAAGTGTTCACGAACGTACGCACCGTCTCTGGATTTGTAAGTTTGGTAGTCACCGTCCAAACATTCTTCCATGCGTTTGCGCAGGATACCGTCTTTGTCTTTTGCCAAGAGGCGATCCCAACGGCGACCCCAGATAACTTTAACAACATTCCAGCCGGCACCGGCGAAATTACCTTCCAATTCTTGGATGATTTTGCCATTACCGCGGACAGGACCGTCCAAGCGTTGCAGGTTACAGTTGATGACGAAAATCAGGTTGTCCAAACCTTCGCGTGCAGCAAGGGCAATCGCGCCTTGTGATTCAGGTTCGTCCATTTCGCCGTCGCCGCAGAATACCCATACTTTACGGCCTTTGGTTTTTGCCAGACCGCGGGATTCCAAGTATTTCAGGAAACGGGCTTGATAAATCGCCATAATCGGACCCAAACCCATGGATACAGTCGGGAACTGCCAGAAGTCAGGCAGCAAGTGCGGGTGCGGGTAAGAAGGCAGACCTTTTCCGTCCACTTCTTGGCGGAAATTGTCCAGTTGGTCTTCAGTCAGACGACCTTCAACGAAAGCACGGGCGTAGATGCCTGGAGAAATGTGACCTTGGAAGAATACCAAATCGCCTTCTTCGCCTTCGCCCTTAGCTTTCCAGAAGTGGTTGAAGCCCACTTCGTACATGGTTGCTGAAGATTGGAAAGATGCGATATGACCACCCAGCTCCAAATCTTTTTTGCCGGCGCGCAATACGATGGCGGCGGCGTTCCAGCGCACGAATGCACGGATGCGGTGTTCGATGTTTTGATCGCCCGGAATACCTTTTTCGTCTTCAACCGAAACGGTATTCAAATACGGAGTAGTCGTGCCGTGAGGCATACGAACGCCTTTGTCGCGGCTGTATTTAACCAGATGTTCCAACAGGTATTGTGCGCGTTCGCTGCCTTCATATTCCAGAACCGAGCTTAACGCGTCCAACCACTCTTGAGTTTCAATCGGGTCAACATCGTGTAATTGGGTGGACATAGTATCTATCCTTATGTTGAGTGTTATTCAATGACGAAGGGTTATACCCTAATATTTTCGTTTGCGAAAATTGGTATACAAAAACGAAAAGTTTCTAAAATCAAATCAAATAAAATTAGATAATCTAAATCTTTTCAATCAGTTAAAAACCGGATTAAAAACAAAAGACACACTGGTGAATTTATTTGAATCTGCTTCGCTTAGAATCGTATCAGCAAACGGTATAACTAGCAAATTTCAATTTAATATATTCAAAAACAATCAAACTCTTCCTATTTAATTTTCTTTTTAATACAAAAACGAAAATAAAATGGAAAAATACGAAATAACCTTTCACCGTTTTTGAAATAGCTTTGCCGCTATATTTCAGACGACCCTATTACCGTTCCTCCGAATGTCGGCGTTTGATAAGGATGCGGACAGCGCCGTCATTGCCCTCGCGAGGTTCGATATAGGCAAGGACATCCGGATGCTGCATCAGCCAACGTCGCGTCATATTTTTTAAAACAGGTTTATAGCCTGCCGAACCCAGTCCGCTACCGTGGACAATTTCGGCACAAATGCCGCGCTTTTGGACAAACACGATAAATTCATTTAATACCTGTTGCGCTTCTTCTTGCGTATAGCCGTGCAAATCAACATCGGCAACGACGGGATAATGGCCGTTACGCAAGCGTTGCAGGTCGTTTTTACCTTGCCCGTTCTTGCTGAACGAAGCAGGCGGCTCATCCCAACCGCCGCTGCCTATATAGAAATAATCTTCCTCATTTAATGAAGATACTTCTTTCGGACGCGGCTTTATCGGCGATTTATCGCGCGGAGCAGAATAATATTGCGAAGTTTGTTTCAACGGGGTTACCGTCCCGACCATACTTGCAAAATCGGCATTCTCGGCTTCCTGCTTTTTAGCTGCCGCTTCTTCTGCGGCCTTTTCTTCCGCTTCTTTTTTCGCCTGTTTGCCTAAGGCCTGAAGGGTAGATTGGAAATCTGTTTTCATCAATGGATACCTGAAACGCTAAATGATTTTCAGACGACCATTTTTACAAACAAGGTCGTCTGAAAACGGGAAAAATGATTGACGGTTGTATCTAACTAAAGATATTTCCGCATTAATTCGCATTCGACTTTGACTTCCCGATTCAACTGCAACACCGCAGAACCCAGAGACTCATAACGGTTGATGCGGTAAAACGGAACGGAATTGAGCGAGGCATAAAGTTTTAAAAAACTCAATCCGGCATGGTGCGCCAACTCTTCGGCACGCCTAAGCAATGCCGTACCCAAACCCTGATTGTGGAAAATCGGATGCACATAAAGCGCGTCTAATTGCGCTTCCTTGAAATCGACTTGGAAAAATCCACGGATAGCCCCTTTGTATTCCACCACCCACAAAGCCTTATCCGGATCGTCGATGGTATGGCGGTAGCTTTCAGTGTCCAACAGCGCTTCCCATGCCTGAAGCACGTTCTCGTCGTAGCTTCGAATGCAGGCAAATTGGGCAGCATGAAGATGGGCATTATGGATGGCTTGGCAATCTTGTACTGTGGCGGGACGGAGTATGGTCAACAGGCTCATGATTCGGAACGTTATGTCTGGTTTTCAGACGACCTTGATTGATTCTGAGGTCGTCTGAACATTCTAAAAATTAGAAAATTATAAACTTTGATGCAGCTTCACCGCCACTTCAAAAGCAGTGTCGGCATCGGCGGCCAAGACGGTGAAATGTCCCATTTTGCGGCCTTTCCGCGCGGCTTTTTTGCCGTATAGGTGTAAATGTGTATTCGGATGACTTTGCAACGGCAGCCAATTCGGTTCGCCGCCGTCTTCCTGCCAAACGTCGCCCAAAATATTCGCCATGCAGCATGAAGAAAGCAGCTTGGTGTCGGCGGGCGGCAGGTTGCACATAATGCGTACCTGCTGCTGGAACTGGTCTGCGGCGCAGGCATCCAGCGTATGGTGGCCGGAATTGTGCGGGCGCGGGGCGATTTCGTTGACGACCAATTCATGCGTATCGCCGACGACGAATATTTCCACCGCCAATACGCCGACATAATCCAACTCATCCGCCAAACGTTGCGCCATCTGCCGCGCCTGTTGCTGCACGTCGGCACTCAGCCGCGCAGGGGCGATGGAATAGGCGAGGATGCCGTTTTCGTGGATGTTTTCGGCGGGGTCGAAGGTTTGCGTGTTTTCATTGTTCAGACGACATACGATAACGGAAATCTCGCCGCGCAAATCCACCATTTTTTCCAAAACGCAATCCACGCCGCCGTGTTCGGCAAACGCGGCTTTGAGTTCGTCCACCGTTTTGACGCGGATTTGACCTTTACCGTCGTAGCCCAACGTAGCCGTTTTTAGGATGCCGGGCAAAAATTGCGCGCTTGCTTCGCTGATGTCGTCTGAACGGCAAATCGCTTGATACGGCGCGGTTTGCAGCCCCGCTTTCCGTATCCACGCTTTTTCCTGAATACGGTTTTGCGCGACGGCAACGCAGTCGCCACTGGGGGAAACGTTGGTATGTTTTGCCAGAAAGCGCATCGCGTCGGCATTGACGTTTTCAAATTCAGTGGTCACCGCCGCGCATTTTGCCAACTCGTCCAAAGCGGCTTGGTCGTCAAACGGCGCGCACAAATGGCGGTCGGCAAATTCCGCTGCCGGCGCATTCGGATCGGGATCGAGAACGGTGACTTTGTAGCCCATGGTTTTGGCGGCAACGGTAAACATTCTGCCTAATTGTCCGCCGCCGAGAATGCCGAGGGTAGCGGGGGGGAGGATGGGGGAGGTGTTCATGGTGTTTTAATCTGTCTGTGTTCTAATGTTTATTTCAGGTCGTCTGAAACCGTCAATCCGTCATTCCCGCGCAGGCGGGAATCCAGAGGATAAATACCCTGCAATGTTTAAAGATTTCTGAAACCTAAGAGTCTGGATTCCCGCCTGCGCGGGAATGACGAAATCCAAAGGGTACCAGGGTTAATTTAAATGTTTTGTGGAAATGATGGTTATTTAATAATTTCAAACCATAAATCCTGCCAACTGGGATTTTTTTCTTCAATAAGGCGCAGCTTCCATTGCCGATTCCATTTTTTCAATTGCTTTTCCCTGGTAATGGCGTGTTCCATCGTGGAATGCAGTTCGTACCAAACCAACATGGTTACATGATGCTGATTTGTAAATCCTTGCGCCAAATGTTCTCTATGTTGGTAAACACGTTGGGCGAGATTGGATGTTACACCGATATACAGCGTTCCGTTTCGTTGGCTGGCGAGTATATAAACGGCAGGTTGCATCATGTTTCCGCAAAAAACTTTAATCCGTCATTCCCGCGTAGGCGGGAATCCAAGCCTCAATCTTTCAGAAACCTTTAGATATTCCCGTCATTTTAAATTTCTGGATTCCCGCCTGCGCGGGAATGACGCGGTAAAGGTAGCTATTCTAATCAAACGATTGCTGCTTATTGTTTGGATTTTCAGACGGCCTGTTGATTCTTTAAAGGCCGTCTGAACACTCCAAGTCTACCTATCCAACCCTTCCTGCACCATCTGCGCCGCTCTGACCACTGCTCGGGCCTTATTCTGCGTTTCCTGCCATTCGGAGGTCGGGTCGGAGTCGGCGACGATACCTGCGCCGCTTTGGACGTATAGCGTGTTGTTTTTCACTACGGCTGTGCGGATGGCGATTGCCAAATCCATGTCGTTGTTGAAACCCCATACGCCGACGGCGCCGCCGTAGATGCCGCGTTTGCTGGGTTCGACTTCTTCGATGATTTCCATGGCGCGGACTTTGGGTGCGCCGGAGAGCGTGCCGGCGGGGAACGTGGCGGCAAGGATGTCCATGTTGGTAACGCCCTCTTTCAGACAACCTTCGACGTTGGAAACGATGTGCATCACATGGGAGTATTTTTCAATCACCATTTTGTCGGTTACTTTGACTTCGCCCGTTTTGCTGATGCGGCCGACGTCGTTGCGCCCTAAATCGATAAGCATGACGTGTTCGGCGATTTCTTTGGCGTCGCTTAATAAGTCCTGCTCGTTGGCAAGGTCTTCTGCGGGGGTCTTGCCGCGCAGGCGCGTGCCGGCGATGGGGCGGACGATGACGTCGTCGCGTTCGCGGCGGACGAGGATTTCGGGCGAGGAACCGACGATATGGAAATCGCCGAAATCGTAGTAAAAGAGGTAAGGCGAAGGGTTGAGCGTGCGCAAGGCGCGGTAGAGGGCGAGCGGGCTGTCGGTGAATTCCATGCTCATGCGCTGGCTGGGTACTACCTGCATACAGTCGCCTGCGAAAATGTAGTCTTTGATTTTATCGACGCAGGCTTTGAACGGCTCTTCGCCGAATTCGCTGACAGCTTCAGTGTGTTTGCTGCCGAGCGAAAGCGGGATGGCGCAGCTTTGGCGCAACTGGGTGCGGATGTCTTCGAGGCGTTCGCGGGCGCGTTCGTAGCCGTCGGGCTGCGACGGATCGGCGTAAACGATGAGGTGGATTTTGCCGCTTAAATTGTCGATAACCGCCAATTCTTGCGACAGCATCAGCAAGATGTCGGGCGTGCCGAGCGGGTCGGCTTTGGCGGTGTTTTTCAGGCGGTGGGCGAAGTGTTCGAAATTGTAGATGGTTTCGTAACCGAAGTAGCCGACCAATCCGCCGGTAAAGCGCGGCAGACTTGGGATTTCGGGCGTTTTGAAGCGGTTGTGGAAGGCTTCGATAAAGGGCAGCGGATTGCCGTCGTGTTGCTCGACGATTTCGCCGTTTTGATAAACATCGACATGTTTGCCACTGGCTTTGAGATAGTGGCTGCAAGGCAGTCCGATAAAGGAATAGCGGCCGAAACGTTCGCCGCCGACAACGGATTCGAGCAGGTAGGTATAGGGGCGGTTGGCGAGTTTGAGATAGAGGGAAAGCGGCGTATCCAAGTCGGCAAGGAGTTCTTGCACGAGCGGGATGCGGTTGTAGCCTTCGGCGGCTTGGGCTTGGTATTCTTGTTTGCTGATCATTTCGGTTCCGTTTGTCGGGTGTTTTCAGACGACCTTGCGAACGTGTAAAAGCCTTTGAAAAAGCTCGGGACGACGCGCTTGGCGGGCAGAAAAAACAAGCCTCCGCCATCGTCGCAAAATTGCGGAAAAGTATAACATTTTATGCGGATTGTTGACAGTTTTGGTTTTTCAGACGACCCCTCCCTGCCGTATAATGCCGTTTTCTGTTTCCGCTTCCCAAACGACCATCATGACCGAATCCATCCGCCTCCCAGCCGCCTCGCTCAAGCCCGCCACCGTCGCCCTGCCCGGCTCCAAAAGTATCAGCAACCGCACCCTGCTGCTCGCCGCCTTGTCCGACAACACTTGCGAAATCCATTCCCTGCTCAAATCCGACGATACCGACCGTATGTTGGAAGCGCTTGATAAACTCGGCGTTGAAATCGAATATCTTGCCGAAGGTCGTCTGAAAGTACACGGCACAGGAGGACGTTTCCCCAATCGGACTGCCGATTTGTTTTTAGGCAACGCGGGAACGGCTTTCCGCCCGCTGACTGCTGCGCTTGCCGTTTTGGGCGGCGATTATCATCTGCACGGCGTGCCGCGTATGCATGAACGCCCTATCGGCGATTTGGTAGATGCGCTGCGGATTGCCGGCGCCGATGTCGAATATCTCGGCAACGAACACTATCCGCCGCTTCATATCGGCGAGCGCCAAGACCGCGGCGAGCGCGTGATTCCGATTAAAGGCAATGTGTCCAGCCAGTTTTTGACTGCCCTTTTGATGGCGCTGCCGCTGACCGGGCAGGCATTTGAAATCCGTATGGTCGGCGAGTTGATTTCCAAGCCCTATATCGACATCACTTTGAAACTGATGGCGCAATTCGGCGTACAGGTTGTCAATGAAGACTACCGCGTCTTCAAAATCCCCGCGGATGCCCGCTACCACGCGCCCGAACACTTACACGTCGAAGGCGATGCCTCCAGCGCATCCTACTTTCTCGCAGCAGGTTTGATTGCCGCCACACCCGTCCGCGTTACCGGCATCGGCGCAAACAGCATACAGGGCGATGTCGCCTTTGCCCGCGAGCTGGAAAAAATCGGTGCGGACGTAGTGTGGGGCGAAAACTTCGTCGAAGTCTCGCGCCCGAAGGAACGCGCCGTCCAAGCCTTTGATTTGGATGCAAACCATATCCCCGATGCCGCCATGACCCTCGCCATCGTCGCGCTTGCCACAGGACAAACCTGCACGCTGCGCAATATCGGTTCATGGCGCGTCAAGGAAACCGACCGCATCGCCGCGATGGCAAACGAGTTGCGCAAACTTGGTGCAAAAGTAGTCGAAGAAGCGGAAGCGATTCACATCACCCCGCCTGAAACGCTGACGCCCGACGCCGTCATCGACACTTACGACGACCACCGCATGGCGATGTGTTTCTCGCTGGTTTCCCTGTTGGGCGTACCCGTCGTCATCAACGACCCGAAATGCACCCATAAAACCTTTCCGACTTATTTTGAAGTGTTCTCTTCACTGACCGACGCGGTTTAAAACAGAGAACGTTTCTCCCCAACAAAAAAGGTCGTCTGAAAATATCGTTCCGCAATCCAACTGCCGAACCGTTTTCAGACGACCTTTTGCTATAATCCGTCCGTTTCCCCACGCCCCTTTTGATATGAACACCCCAAAAGCCTTTGCCATACTCGGTCCGACTGCCGGCGGGAAAACCGCCCTTGCCTTGAAAATCGCCGAAGCCCTGCCGGTCGAAATCATCAGCCTCGATTCCGCGCTGGTGTACCGCGATATGGACATCGGCACGGCAAAGCCGACGGCTGCCGAGCTTGATGCCGTGCCGCACCACCTTATCGACATTATCCCGCCGACGGAGTCTTACAGCGCAGCGGAGTTTGTCGGCGACTGCGTGCGGCTGGCGGAGGAAATCCGCGCGCGCGGCAGGCTGCCTTTGATTGTCGGCGGCACGATGATGTATTTCCACGCGCTGACCGAAGGCTTGAACGACCTGCCCGAAGCGGATGCCGCCGTGCGCGCCGAATTGCAGGAAGAAAAAAACCGCTACGGCTTGGCGCATTTGTATCAAAACCTGCAAACCATAGACCCTGAAACCGCAGGTCGTCTGAAACCGAACGACAGCCAACGTATCGAACGCGCTTTAGAAGTGTACCGCCTGACCGGCAAGCCCTTGAGCGCGCATTTTGCCGAAAAAGCCGACTACACCCCGCCGCTCGATCTCTGCACCACCGCCCTGATTCCCGAAAACCGCGCCTTGCTGCACGAAAACATCGCCCGCCGTTTCACACAAATGCTGGAACAAGGTTTCATCGACGAAATGCGCGCCCTGCGCCAAAAATATCCCGAACTGACCGCCGATATGCCCTCTATGCGCTGCGTCGGCTACCGGCAGGCATGGGATTACCTCGAAGGCTTGACCGATTACGACACCTTTGTCGAAAAAGGCATTGCCGCCACCCGCCAACTTGCCAAACGCCAACTCACTTGGCTGCGCAAAATCCCATTGGCGCACAGCATCGACCCCTATACCGACGGCGACCACGTTCAGACGACCTTGGCACTTGTCCGCCGCCATTTCCAAATCTAAAACGCCATGCCGACCCTGTTGACCACGCCGCCCGTCGCCCCGCAAACCTTAGCCGCCCTGCAAGCCCTCGGCATCCGCAGTGTAGGGGAGCTGCGCGACACCGGTTCCGTCCAAGCCTTCCTGTTGCTCAAGGCGGCCGGACTGACCGTTACCCGCAGCACACTTTGGCAACTCGAAGCCTTGTTGCTCGGTATCAAACCGCAAGACCTGCCGCAAACGCAGAAAACCGCTTTGGAACAAGCCCTTAAAAACCATCCGCCCGTTGCCGTTTTTTCCACGTCGTCTGAAATGGAAACCTTCATGCGCGCTGCCTTGGCGCAGGCAGAACAATCCGCCCGCATCGGCGAAATCCCCGTCGGCGCGGTCGTCGTCTCCAACAACCAAATCATCGCCGCCGCACACAACACCTGCGTCAGCGATCACGACATCAGCCGCCACGCCGAAATCCGCGCCCTTGCCGCCGCAGGAGCCGCCCTCCAAAACTACCGCCTCGACGAGTGCGACCTCTACATCACGCTCGAACCCTGCGCCATGTGCGCCTCCGCCATCATCCAAGCCCGCGTCCGCCGCGTCATCTACGGCGCGGCAGAACCCAAAACCGGCGCGGCAGGCAGCGTAGTCAATCTGTTTGCCAACCCGCTGCTGAACAAACACACGGCAATCAAAGGCGGCATTTTGGAAGGCGAATGCAAAGCCGTTTTACAGGCGTTTTTTCAGACGAGGCGCAAACAGGGTTGAGGAAATCAAAAAGGTCGTCTGAAAACCACCCAAACCATCCCGCTCCTTACACCCGCTGTTAATCTGCTAAAATCCCGCTTTTATAACCCATCACGGCGGCCCGAAAAATTTTCCGGCTGCCGCAATCCATTGTCCCTACGCCATGACCTACCCTATCCCCAAACCCCGTGAAAAATCCCGTTGGCTCAATCTTTCGCAAGGCTCGCTGCCGCTGGCTTTGGCGCGTTACCTGCCGCATAAGCGGCTCAAAGCCGTGCTGACCCAAGATACGGAACAGGCGTTGCGCCTTCAGACGGCATGGCGTTTTTTCCGTCCGCACGATACGGCGGTGTTCCTGCCGGACTGGGAAACGCTGCCTTACGAGCGTTTTTCGCCGCATCAGGATTTGGTGTCAGAGCGGCTCTCGGCGTTGTGGCAGATTAAAAGCGGCGCGGCAGACGTATTGTTCGTGCCGGTTGCCACGGCGATGCAAAAGCTGCCGCCCGTGCCGTTTCTGGCGGGACGCACGTTTTGGCTGAAAACGGGGCAGACTTTGGATATAGGCCGTCTGAAAACCGATTTGGTGGATGCGGGCTACAACCATGTTTCCCATGTTGTCGCGGCGGGCGAATTTGCCGTGCGCGGCGGCATTGTCGATTTGTTCCCGATGGGCAGCGAAATGCCTTACCGCATCGATTTGTTCGACGATGAAATCGACAGCATTAAAACCTTTGATACCGAAACGCAACGCACCATTTCCCCCGTTTCCGAAATCCGCCTGCTGCCGGCGCACGAGTTCCCCACTGACAGCGAGGCGCAAAAAATCTTCCGCAGCCGCTTCCGCGAGGAAGTCGATGGCAATCCGAACGATGCCGCCGTGTACAAAGCCGTCAGCAACGGCCATTTCGGCGCAGGCGTGGAATATTATCTGCCGCTGTTTTTTGAAAACGAGTTGGAAACGCTGTTTGACTATATCGGCGAAGATGCGCTGTTTGTCTCTTTGGGCGACGTTCACGCCGAAGCAAACCGCTTTTGGAGCGACGTCAAATCACGTTACGCGATGGCGCAGGGCGACGAAACCTATCCGCCTTTGCTTCCACAGTATTTGTATCTCTCTGCCGATATATTCGCAGGCCGTCTGAAAAACTACGGACAAGTGCTGCCCGATGTTTCCGGCAAGGAACACACCCTGCCCGACCTTGCCGTCAACCGCCAATCCGACGAGCCTTTGCAGGCATTGAAGGATTTTCAGACGACCTTTGAAGGACGGATTTTGCTGTGCGCCGAAAGCTTGGGACGGCGCGAAACCATGCTCGGCTTCTTGCAGCAAAACGGTTTGAAAGCCAAACCAGTGTCCGACTGGCAGGGCTTTTTATCGGCGCACGAGCGGCTGATGATCACGGTCGCGCCGTTGGCTTACGGGTTCAAACTGGGCGGGCTGCAATCTCCGAGCCAACAGCAACCCACTTCCGCCTCCGAGGGAGAAGGCGAAGCGGTTACCGACCAAACCAAATTTTCCGCAGCCGTAACACACCCTCTCCCTCAGGAGAGGGAACAAAGTGCAGCAGCCGTTTCAGACGACCTGAAAACCGAAAGCAGCCTGCACCCCGTCGAAAGTACTCTGCACGGGCAAACCCGACAGCAACCTGCCCCCTCCCCCGTGGGGGACGGGTTGGGGAGAGGGGCAAAGTAGTTGCCGCTC
>NZ_AEPF01000061.1 GCF_000193735.1 Neisseria sicca 4320 | reverse complement strand
TTCGCGGCCATAGCCTGAGACCTTTGCAATAACATAGGTTACTAAAATTTTATGCTCAATTTCATTTTCAAAATGCAAAACTTTTCTGATTTTTCCTACTTTTTGCTCAATATTAGGAAGGTTTTAGGCAATTGAAAATTTTTTGGCGCATTTTTATGCGTCAAATTTCGTTAACAGACTATTTTTGCAAAGGTCTCAGCCTGCGTTACGGTTTGGCTTAGCCCGAATCCGTGTTGTCAAAAAAGGTCGTCTGAAAACCTGAAGCCTAGGTTTTCAGACGACCTTTTGGTATTGCCTGATGCGGATTACAACACTTTCACGATGCTTTCGCACAGATAGTCGATGTTGTCATCGGTAATGCCGGCGACGTTGATGCGGCCGGAGCGCACGGCGTAGATGGCGAACTCGTTTTTCAGGCGGTCGACTTGTTCGGGCGTGAGACCGCTGAAGGAGAACATGCCGTTTTGTTCGATGATGAAGTCGAAGTCTTGATTTGCGCCTTTGGCTTTGAGCAGCTCGACGAATTTTTGGCGCATGGCTTTGATGCGGCCGCGCATTTCGTCGAGTTCGGCAATCCATTGTGCTTTCAAATCCGCGTCTTTCAACACGAGGGCGATGGTGTTCGCGCCGTGGGAGGCGGGGTTGGAGTAGAGGGTGCGGATGATGGTTTTGACTTGGCTGTGGGCGCGGGCGGCGGTTGCTTCGTCTTCTGCGACTAAGGTGAATGCGCCGACGCGTTCGTTGTACATGCCGAAGTTTTTGGAATAGGAGCTGGCGATGAGCAATTCTTTGTTGTGTTTCAAGAAGGTGCGCAAGCCGTATGCGTCTTCTTCGAGACCGTTGCCGAAGCCTTGGTAGGCGAAGTCAAACAGGGGCAGCCAGCCTTTTTCGGCGGAGAGTTTGGCAAGGGTTTCCCATTGTTCGGGCGTGGGGTCGATGCCGGTGGGGTTGTGGCAGCAGCCGTGCAAGAGGACGACGTCGCCTTTTTGCGCTTGGCTCAGGTCTTCAATCATGCCGTCCCAGTCTAAATCGTGTTTGGCGGCGTCGTAGTAACGGTAGGGCTTGTCTTGGATGCCGACGGCTTTGAAGATGGCGTTGTGATTGGGCCATGTGGGGTTGGAAATCCAGACGGTTTGTGCGTTTAGTTGGCGTTTGGCGAACTCGGCGGCAATACGCAATGCGCCTGTGCCGCCGAGGCTTTGGGCGGTTTTGGCGCGGCGGCTGGCGACGATTTCGTGGTCTCTTCCGAAAAGGAGGATTTGGGTTTGTTCGTTGTAGTCGGCAACGCCGTCGATGGTGAGGTAGTTTTTGGTGGTTTCGCTCTCGAGAAGGCGTTTTTCGGCTTCTTTGACGGCTTTGACGATGGGGGTCGCACCGGATGCGTCTTTATAAACGCCGATGCCGAGGTTGACTTTTTCGGGGCGGGTTTCGGCTTTGAATGCTTCGCCCAAGCCTAAGATGGGATCTGCGGGGGCGGCTTCGATGTGATTCAAGAACATGATCTCTCGCTTTGCAAAAATGAAGGGACGGGATATTTCCTTTGGGATTTTACGCTGTTTCAGGTCGTCTGAAAATGAATGCGGCAGGTTTTGTCGCAACGTGCTACATCATGCCTTTGATGCCGGCGAGGATGATGCCGTAGCGCAGGATTTTTCCGGTCAGGAGCATGAGTGCGGAGGTGTAGGGGTTGAGCCTGAGCCAGCCTGCGGCAATGGGCAGCGCGTCGCCGATAACGGGCAGCCAGGCAAACAAAAGGGGCAGGGTTCCCCAGCGTTGGAGCAGGCGCAGGGTCTTTTCAGACGACCTTTTCTTGGACGGAATCAGCCGCCCCATCCAATAGGAAACCATGCTGCCCAAGCCGTTTGCCAGTCCGGCGCACAACCACGCGCCGTATGCCTGTTCGGGATAGTTGTAGATGAAAGCGGCGAAGGCAGCTTCGGACGTGCCCGGTAGGATGGTGGCGGAGGTAAAGGCGGAGGCGGCGAGTCCGAGATAGGCGTAAATGAGGGGCATGGCGGATAAGTTTGCGTCAGGTCAAAGGTCGTCTGAAATAAGATTTTAAGTCGTTTGCGGGTAGATTTTTTGTAAAATTTAGACTGATTCTGTCTATAAAATACTTTATCGGACAGAATCTTGCTGAAACTCGATGTAGTCGGCGTGTTTTCAGTGTTTGCAATAATGGCAAAAGCCAGTATGATTCAGCCCGTTATTAACGGATATTAACTGTTTGTACGGTCAATTCCAATAAATCGAAAGGCAAATCATGTCTACGCCATCACAACAAAACCATAACCCCGCGCTGGTCGTCCTGACCACGCTCTTCTTCATGATGGGTTTCATCACCTGCATGAACGACATCTTGATTCCGCATCTGAAAGAAATTTTCGATCTGACTTATGTTCAGGCGATGCTGATTCAGTTCTGCTTCTTTACCGCTTATGCCATCATGTCGATTCCGATGGGGCATCTCGTCGGCAAAATCGGCTATAAAAACGGCGTCATCGGCGGCTTCTTGCTGACCGCCGTCGGATGCTTGTTGTTTTATCCTGCTGCGGGCAGCCACTCTTACCCGACTTTCTTGGGCGCGCTCTTCATTCTTGCTTCAGGTGTAACCCTGTTGCAGGTTGCGGGTAACCCGTATGTAACCCTGTTGGCGAAACCGGGCAAAGAATCCGCTACGTTGACTTTGGTGCAGGCGTTCAACTCATTGGGTACGACCATCGCCCCTCAAATCGGCGCGTTCCTGATTCTGGCGGATGCGACGCAGGCAGTCAGCAAAGCCGAAAAGATTTCCTCCGTTCAAATCCCTTACTTGGGTCTGGCAGGTCTGTTGGTTATCCTCGCCGTCTTTGTGAAAATGATCCGTCTGCCTGACGCGCGTAAAATCGCCGAAGCAGAAAGCGAACACAACCACGACGGCAAACACAGCGTGTGGCAATACAAACACCTCGTCCTCGGTGCGGCAGGTATTTTCTGCTACGTCGGCGCGGAAGTATCCATCGGCTCGCTGATGGTCAACGTCTTGGGCTTCCTGAAAGGATTGGATCACGCTTCCGCCGCCCAATACCTGTCGTTCTATTGGGGCGGTGCTATGGTCGGACGCTTCCTCGGCTCGGCAGTTATGGCGAAAATCGCGCCCAACCGCTACCTTGCCTTCAACGCCACTATCGCCGTTGTCCTGCTCATCATTGCCATGATGACCGGTAAAGGCAATGCCGACGTCGCTATGTGGGCACTGCTTGCCATCGGCTTCTTCAACTCCATCATGTTCCCGACCATCTTCTCGCTGGCGACCAAAAACCTCGGTAAATTCACCAATGCCGCTTCCGGCGTACTTTGTACTGCCATCGTCGGCGGTGCGATTGTTCCGGTCGTACAAGGTTGGGCGGTCGATACTTACAGCCTGATGTCGTCTTTTGTCGTATCAGCCGTGTGCTACCTCTATATCGTCTTCTTTGCCGTCAAAGGTTACAAAGCCGACGAGTAAGTGTTGTATGAACAAAAGGTCGTCTGAAAACTTGGAAATCAGGTTTTCAGACGACCTTTTTTCTTTGGAACGGACTTTTAAACCCGATCCGCTCAAACCAAGGTCGTCTGAAAATACGGCAACAGATTTTAACCGGAGCTTAAGCCCGTTTTCAAAAGACAAAACACGCCCGCAATACGGTCTGACTGACTTATGGCATAATGCTTACGGCAAAATACAGGAGCTTCTCATGTCAAAAATCATCTTATTGCATGGACTGTATATGCACTCTTGGGTGATGAAACCTTTAGCGGATATGTTGGAGAAACAAGGCTTTGACGTTGCCCTGTTCGGTTATTACAGCGTCTGGCAAACCATGCCGCAGCACACGCAGGCGTTGGCGGAATTTGTTGAAAAACACGATACGGGCGAGCCTCTGCATTTTGCCGGACACAGTCTGGGCGGGCTGGTGTTGCGCCACTTTGCCGCCGCCCACCCCGAGAAAATCACCGGACGCATCGTTACCTTCGGCACGCCCCACCAAGGCAGCCGGGCTGCGCAAAGGGTGTTCCGGCTCGGATTGAAAACCCCCGTACTCGGCGGCGCTTATCGCGATGCGCTCGACGGCGGCACGCCCGATTTGCCCGAACATATCGAACTGGGCAGTATCGCCGGCAACAAACCGCTAGGACTGGGGCGCGTCTTGGGTTTGCACGGCGAACACGACGGCACGGTTATGGTCAGCGAAACCCGTTGCCCGAATATGCGCGACCACGTTATCTTGCCCGTCAGCCACAGCGGTATGCTGTTCAAACACATTACCGCCGAGCAAACCGCAACATTTTTGCGCGAGGGGCGGTTTAATCATGGGTAAAAACATGGGATGGGATGGCGAGAACTTGAAAATAGTAGAAAGGTCGTCCGAAAACTTGGAAATCAGGTTTTCAGACGACCTTTTTGCAGATGAATCCACTTGAATCGGTTAACCAATTTATGGTTTATTTTTACGAAAATAAATAGTGTTGACAAAGCAGGTAATGATAATTAATCTAGAAATACTTTTTTCAGTAATTGTTAGCTTATAAAGGATGAAATATGAATACAAATTCAGAGCTTTATTTAAAAGCAATTCAACGTATGAATGAATTACGTTTTTCGGGAGAGTATCGTGAAGATAGGGAGGTTTTAGATAATAATGGGTTTGTTGTTTCCGAATTGAAAATTGATTCAAATCTACCTCCGACTCCGATCCAAACTGGTTTTATAAAAAATTCAGAGATACCTGAATCAGTTATAAATCTATTAGGATATGTTTGTTTGTTAGGTATGTATCCAGTGGTCTATCAGGGAGAAAATGATGGTCGTCTAATCAGACATGTTGTTCCAAGGGTAGGTTTGGAGAATCAGATCAGCTCTTACGGTTCTTCTCTGGACTTTTATCCTCATGTAGATAACCCTGATTTAAGATTGCGTGGAGAGGCTGGTTTTCGAAGCCCAGTACCTGATACATTGAGTTTATTGTGCTTGAGACAGCAAGATAACGTTGCAACTAGTATTTTAAAATTAGATGACGTTTTAGGTGAATTATCAGGAGAAGAGATTAAACTTTTAGAAGAAGCTGAGTTTACAGTGAATAGACCTGCATCTTTTGAAAAACAAGAATCTATAGATAAATTACCTTTATTGCGTAAAAGGGAGAATGGCTTATATGTTTCAAGATTTGATTATCATAACGTTAGGGCAAGCAATCCTAAATATAATTCAGTATTGGAAAAATTTAAAAGGGTAAGTTTAGATCCTAAAAAGTGGGTATCATTGCATCTTAAGCCTGGTCAGGTTGTTACCTTTGATAACCAGAGAACACTGCATACAAGAAATGGGTTTAAACCCAAATTTGATGGCAATGACCGATGGCTGTTAAGGGTATTCGGATTATTTGAGAAATGCCCTGATGAGTATTTCTTAGATGTTTCGTGTAAACATCACCTGCATACGAAAATTTAAATCTAATGAAGAGGAAACAAATCCATGGAACAATTATTTATTCCCGGCAGCATTATTGCCGATTATTTTTATCTCGGTCTTTTCCTATTGGTTGCCGCGTCTTTGATTGCGGGCTACGTCGATGCTATTGCGGGCGGAGCCGGGCTGATTTTGATTCCTGCGTTTTTGATGGTCGGCTTGCCGCCGCAGGTCGCGTTGGCGCAGGAAAAATTGGTGAGCACCATCGGGACGGTGGCTGCGATTAAAAATTTTATGAAAAGCAGTTCGATTGTATGGCGCATTGTGCCGGTCGGCATCGTTGCGGCTTTAATCGGGGCGTTTGTCGGGGCGAAAGTCATTCTGATTCTGCCGGTGGAAACCATCAATTACATCATTCTTGCGTTTTTACCCATAGGCTTGCTGGCAACTTTGTTCAAAGGTGTTTTGCTGAAAAAAGGCGATGAGCGCGGCGAGATAAAAAAATCTGCCGTCGCCGTCTTTTTCACTTGTCTGATTGTTGGTTTTTATGATGGTTTTTTCGGACCGGGTACGGGCAGCATTTTCATCATCGCTTTGTTTGTCATTAACAAATTGTCGTTGTTGCAGGCTTCGGCTACTTCCAAGATTTTCAATTTTGCTTCCAATATCGGGGCATTCGTCGCTTTCTTGATAGCGGGAAAAATGGCGTTCCTAATCGGAATCCCGATGATTTTGGCAAATTTGTTGGGCAACCATTTCGGCAGCCTCCATGCTATCAATTCAGACGGGGAAATTATCCGTAAGGTTTTGGTGGTAACGGTTTTGCTGATTATTGCTTCGATGGCATATAAGGCTTTTTCGGCTTGACGGGCAGTAATTGATAAAAGGTCGTCTGAAAACTTGGAAATCAGGTTTTCAGACGACCTTTTAGTTTGTGGCAGATTGGATTGCTGAGCTGTCCGCCTTAAGCCAACTTGACGGCGAGTTCCGCCAGCCGTTTGCCTTGTGCGAAAGCGATGTCGTTTTCTTCGGCGGTCAGGACGGGTTTGCCGTCGTGTCCGGCAACGTGGGACGCGCCGTAGGGGGTGCCGCCGCTTCTGGTGCTGCTGAGGGCGGATTCGGTGTAGGGTATGCCGCTGATGATCATGCCCTGGTGCAGGAGGGGGAGCATCATGGTGAGCAGGGTGGTTTCTTGTCCGCCGTGTTGGGAGGAGGTGCTGGTGAAGACGGTGGCGGGTTTGCCGGCGAGTTCTGCGCCGAGCCACAGGGGGATGGTGCCGTCGATGAAGTATTTCATGGCGGCTGCCATGTTGCCGAAGCGGGTGGGGCTGCCGAGGGCTAGGGCGGCGCAGGTTTTGAGGTCTTCGGCGGCGGCGTAGGGAGCGCCGCTGTCGGGGATGTCTTTTTCGACGGCTTCGCAGACGGTGGAGACTTTGGGAACGGTACGCAATACGGCTTCGCAGCCTGCAACGCTTTCGATGCCGCGTGCGATTTGGCGGGCGAGGTTGAGGGTGCTGCCGTTTTGGGAGTAGTAGAGGACGAGTATTTTAAGCGGATTTGGGTTCATTTGGGTATTCCGTTATAATGGTGGGTTTGCGGGAAGCCGGGCTTCGGGGGAAGTGTTTGTCCGGAGCAGGCTATGAATCGGTTTTCCGGCAAAATTTTTTTATTATTGCTGTTTTTATTTTTAATTTTTGGGAAAGATTATGCTGTTTTTGAAATGGTGGCAAGGTTTGTCGGGCAGTAAGCTCTTCGCGTTTGCGCGATTCGTCGTCCGGCGTTTTGACGAAGAGCGCGTGCCGCAGGCGGCGTCGAGTATGACCTTTACGACGCTTCTGGCTTTGGTGCCGGTACTGACTGTGATGGTAGCGGTCGCTTCGATTTTTCCTGTATTCGAACGCTGGTCGGATTCTTTCGTCTCGTTTGTGAATCAGACCATCGTGCCGCAGGGTGCCGATATGGTTTTCGATTATATCAATGATTTTCGCGATCAGGCGGGGAAGTTGACGGCGATTGGCAGTGTGATGCTGGTGGTTACGTCTCTGATGCTGATTCGGACGATTGACAATACCTTCAACCGGATTTGGCGGGTCAATACGCAGCGGCCGTGGATGATGCAGTTTTTGGTGTATTGGGCATTGCTTACTTTCGGGCCGTTATCTTTGGGCGTAGGCATTTCCTTTATGGTCGGCTCGCTTCAAGGTTCCGCGCTGGCTTCGTTTATGCCTCAATGGATGGGGGGAGTGCTGGAAACCTTAGGCACGCTGTTTTTCGCTACGCTTTTGCTATGGGGTTTGTACCGATTCGTGCCCAACCGTTTTGTGCCCGGTCGCCATGCATTCATAGGGGCTTTGATTACCGCGTTTTGCTTGGAGGCTGCGCGTTTCCTGTTTGCCTGGTATATGGGCAATTTCGACGGCTACCGCTCGATTTACGGTGCGTTTGCCGCCGTGCCGTTTTTCCTGGCGTGGCTGAATTTGCTGTGGACGCTGCTGTTGGGCGGCGCGGTGTTGACTTCGTCGCTGTCTTATTGGCAGGGAGAGGCGTTTCGCAGGGATTTGGATTCGAGCAGGCGGTTTGATGATGTGCTGAAAATATTGATCCTCTTGAATGATGCGCAAGAAGAGGGTAGGGCGCTGGCTGTCCAGGAGTTTAGAGAATATATCAATATGGGTTACGATGAATTGGGCGAGCTTCTGGAAAAGCTTGCGCAAAACGGCTATATCTACAACGGCCGTCAGGGCTGGGTGTTGAAAACAAGTGCCGATTCGATCGAACTGGGCGAGCTATTCAAGCTCTTCGTTTATCGTCGTTCAACAGGCCGGCGTGATGAAGTAAGCCGTACCTTCGATGCGGTCATGAGGCCTTGTCTGAAGAATCTGGACATGACGCTGGCTGAGTTCGCTTCATATACGGGAAGTGCGAGAAAGCGTAAACGCTCTTGATTGATACCGGCAAAAGGTCGTCTGAAAGCGGTTTCAGACGACCTTTTCTTATTGCCTGAAAGATGGTTTTGAAAATTATAGTGGATTAACTTTAAACCAGTACGGTGTTGCCTCGCCTCGCCTCGCCGTACTATCTGTACTGTCTGCGGCTTCGTCGCCTTGTCCTATTTTTGTTAATCCACTATATATTTGACAAATTTTAAAAAAAAAATATTATATTTGTCCTGCTTTATCAATCTTAAATTTATGGAGAAATCGGTATGAAACGTTTGATTTTGGCGGTTTGCGCTACTGTTTTATTGGCATCGTGCGGGAAAAGTACTGACGATTATGTAGGTTATTGGCGTCAGCAAGACATCAATAGAGAGAATATTGTCGAGATTAAAAAGGAAAACGGCAATTATTTTCTCACCGACATCAGTTTCTTAACGGGCAAACCTCAGGCCACTGTCTTAGTCGAACGGGACGGTAAGTTAGGCATCAGTACATTATTCGGTGAAATGCCGATCAACCTTTCAGATGATCGAAAAGAGATGTATGTTGACAAAAGTCGTTATAAAAAGATTGACGTGGGGATGAAAGATAAAATCGCAGCTCATCAAGAAGAGTGTAAAAAACTCAGCCAACGTTATCGGGATGCGGAAGGTAAATTGCCTAAATTCGGCTTTGGCAAATATGCAGAAGAGCGAAAAGCCGCCGTCGAACTGGCGGACAAATTCAGAGCAGAATTTTCTGTTTTGGAAAAAGACATTAAGTGTAATGGCAAACCTTATTTGCCAAAACCATAATTAAGCAAAAGGTCGTCTGAAAACGGTTTTCAGACGACCTTTTGCTATAATCGGGCTTCATCGTCCCGTTTGGTTTGGAACCTTATGAAACCCCTCTTCCTCCTCCTGCTTTCCTTCTCCTCTGCCACCGCTTTTGCCGCATACGGTTTGGGTTTGGGGCAGGAGCCGAAATATTCCGCCGACTTTCGCGCCTACGAATACGTCAATCCCGACGCGCCCAAAGGCGGCGTGTTTTCCCTGCCGATGCAGGGCGGTTTTGATACGTTCAACCCGTTCACCCTCAAAGGCGACAAAGAAGTCGGCGTTCTCATGCTGACCGTGGACAAGCTCACGGACAACAGTTGGGACGAACCTTTCTCCATGTACGGGCTGCTGGCGGAAGACTTTTCACTTGCCGAAGACGGGCTGTCAGCAACATTCAAACTCAACCCGAAGGCTAAATTCCACAACGGCGATCCCGTGCTTGCCAAAGACGTCGCCGCCTCCTTCCGCCTGCTTACCCAAGACAAAGCCGCCAATCCCTCCTACCGCATATACTGGAGCGATGTTGCCAAAGTCGAAACGCCCGACGACAGGACAGTCGTTTTCCGCTTCAAACAGCGCAATGCCGAATTACACATGGTCTTGGGGCAACTGCCTGTCTTTTCGCATAAAAGCTATCCCGAAGGGCTGGAAAAAGGCGCAAACAAAATGCCCATCGGCTCCGGCCCCTACCGCTTCGTCAAAGCAGACATCGGACGCATGAGCGAATACGCGCGCGACAAAAACTACTGGGCGCAAAACCTCCCGACCCGCAAAGGCAGATATAACTTCGACACCGTCCGCTTCAAATATTTCAAAGACAACAGCGTCCGCCTCGAAGGACTCAAAGCCGGACAATACGACTTCGTTTATGAAAACATCGCCCGAAACTGGGCGCGGGCTTATCCCGGCGAAATGCTCGCCAAACGCGGCTTGGGCAAACACGAATGGGTGCAGCAAAGCAACGCCGGCATGCAGGGCTTTGTTATGAATATGCGCCGCCTCCCGTTCAACAACATCCTCGTGCGGCAGGCGATGGTCGAGAGCTTCGACTTTGAAAGCGTCAACGCCCGCATTTTCTACGGCGCATACCGCCGCAGCAACAGCTTCTTCACCAACAGCGAGATGGCGGCGACAGGCAAACCGCAAGGCGCGGAACTAAAACTGCTCCAGTCCCTCGGCAACACCCTCGATCCCGCCGTCCTGAACCAACCCGTCCCCGAACCGCCTCAAACCGACCCGAAAACAGGCATACGCTCCAATCTGCTCAAAGCCCGCGCCCTTTTGGAAAAAGCAGGCTACCGCTATAAAAACGGCAAACTGACCGACACACAAGGCAAACCCCTGACCTTCGAGTTCCTGACCGCCTCCAAAACCTACGAACGCATTACCGCCAAATGGCAGCGCGACCTCGCCAAAATCGGCGTCACCATGAACATCCGCGTTACCGACCCCGCCTTATACCAAAGGCGTCTCAACGATTTCGACTTCGACATGACCATTACCGTCTATGCCAACAGCGAAAGCCCGGGCAACGAACAATATGATTATTTCGGCTGCGAAGCCGCCAAAATCCCCGGCAGCCAAAACCTCGCCGGCGTGTGCCGCCCCGAAGTCGAAAAGCTGCTCAAACATTTCGGCAGCTTTACCAACCGCGAAGAGCTGAAAACCACCGCCCAAGCACTAGACCGCACCATCCGCCACCAATACATCATCGTCCCCGCCTGGTACGCCGACCGCTACCGCGTCGTTTACCGCAACAACCTCGGCATCCCGCAACAACTGCCGAAGTATTACGATCCGATAACATTCCCGCTGAGTACGGGCTGGTGGAAATAGGAGGGGCAATCCGTAGCGTGGGCTTTGCCCACGAGATGAAAGCAGGTTCGACTGTTGTCTGATTTGGTCGTTGGATGGCGGACTTCGTGGGCAAAGCCCACACTACGGGTTCAGTTATTCCAAACCTGCTTTGATTGGAAAGGGGTCGTCTGAACACGAGCGTTAACGAGTTTCTCAAAGTTTTCAGACGACCTTGTTTTTATCTGCGACCTGCCCCCTCTCCCGTCCGGCGGGAGAGGGTTAGGGAGAGGGTGGCTCTACAAACTGCACTAATTTGATTTTACCTAAAACCATAAAGC
>NZ_AEPF01000062.1 GCF_000193735.1 Neisseria sicca 4320 | reverse complement strand
AGTCAGGTCGGATTTTCGAATCCGGTAATTTCAAGGCGTTATCGGATACCAGTATCCGACTTACCTCCCAAATCAAAACAAGGTCGTCTGAACTTCGCCGCGCTCCAAAGCAAGCAGCGACTGTTTGCGGTTCAAGCCACCTGCGTAGCCGGTCAGCTTGCCATCACTGCCGATGACGCGGTGGCAGGGAATCAAGATGGACACTTTGTTCTGCCCGTTGGCGGCGGCAACGGCGCGGACGGCTTTAGGATTGCCCAAACGCTGCGCCTGCTCCTTGTAGCTGCGCGTTTCGCCATAAGGAATCGCCAAGAGCGCATCCCATGCCTGTTTTTGAAATTCGGTACCAATCTGCTCCAAAGGCGTGGCAAAGGTTTTCAGACGACCCTTGAAGTATAAGTCTAATTCCTGCCGCAGAAGTTGCGTTCGCTCATCTTCCCGAAACACAAACCGCCCGCGCAAGGCTTTTTGGACGGCGGTAATTTCCTGCTCCATATGCTTCTGCCCGACAAACTCCAGCAAACACAAACCCTTACCGCCAAACACCGCCAGCATCTCGCCCAAAGGCGTAGCAATGGCGGCTGCGGTCAGTTCGTTCGGACTGTCGGGATAACTCGCTTCCAACAAACGGATGGCGCGGCGGATACGGACATATTCTTCAGGCGCGCAGCCGATACGGTCGATAAAATCCTGCTCGAACTGCTTAGCGTCGTGTTCCGTAAAACGTTCATGCAGCAGGGCTTCGAGGTCGTCTGAAAAATCTGTTTCCAGCCACTCGCGGATTTCATTCCATTTTGAAGGAAGGTCTTTCAAAGAAGGTAGGGTAATCATGTTTTACCTTTTATCTCACCAGGTATCGAAGTCAAACCAAAATAGCAGTATAGCAATACTGCCACTGCCCTACCGTTTTCAGACGACCTTTTCAGCCAACAACCGCGCCAATATCCCCTCATACACCGCAGACAGCTTCGGAATGTCGTCCAGCCGCACGTTTTCGTTGATTTGGTGGATGGTGGCATTGGACGGGCCTAATTCGATGAGTTCTTTCGCAATGGCTTTAATAAAGCGTCCGTCCGAAGTGCCGCCGGTGGTGGACAATTCGGTCTCTACGCCGCAGGTTTCAGCAATGACTGCGCGTGCCACGTCGGTCAGTTTGCCCGCGTGGGTCAGGAAGGGCTGCCCCGAGCACGACCACTGCAAATCGTATTGCACGCCGTGTTTGTCCAAAATGGCGTGGACGCGTTGTTTCAGCCCTGCTTCGGTGGACTCGGTGGAGAAGCGGAAATTGAATTTGACGTTCAGCTCGCCCGGAATGACGTTGGTCGCGCCTGTACCGCCGTTGATATTGGAAATTTGAAAGCTGGTCGGCGGGAAGTATTCGTTGCCTTCGTCCCAGACTTCCTGCGTCAGCTCTAACAAGGCAGGGGCAAAAGTATGGACGGGATTGATTGCCAAATGCGGATAAGCAATATGTCCTTGCTTGCCTTTGACGGTCAGGTTGCCCGACAGCGAGCCGCGCCGGCCGTTTTTAATCATATCGCCCAATTTGTCCACGGCGGTCGGTTCGCCGACGATGCAGTAGTCGATAAGCTCGTCGCGCGCTTTCAACACATCGACGACTTTGGTCGTGCCGTCCAGCGCGTCGCCCTCTTCGTCGGAAGTAATCAGGAGTGCAATGCTGCCTTGATGGTCGGGATGTTCGGCAACGAAGCGTTCGCAGGCGGTAACGAAACAGGCGATGCTGGTTTTCATGTCCGCCGCGCCGCGCCCGTATAATCTTCCGTCGCGCTCGATCGGCTCGAACGGGGGCGAATCCCATTTTTCAACAGGGCCTGTCGGCACGACGTCGGTATGCCCTGCAAAACAGACGACGGGAGCTTTCGTACCGCGTCGCAACCAGATGTTTTTGGTGTCGCCGAAATGGAGTTCTTCAGCCGCAAAACCGATTTTGTGCAGGCGTTCGGCAAGCAATTTTTGGCAATCTCGGTCGTCGGGGGTAACGGACGAGCGGGAAATCAACGCTTTGGCGAGTTCTAGGGATTGGGTTTCGGTCATTTTTTGGTTTTCTTGTTGATTGTGAATATTTGGAACAGGTCGTCTGAAAATCAGTTTCGGGTTTCAGACGACCTTTTAATAGCAAATTATAGTGGATTAAATTTAAATCAGGACAAGGCGACGAAGCCATAGACAGTACAGATAGTACGGCAAGGCGAGTCAACACCGTACTGGTTTAAAGTTAATCCACTATATATAGCGTCCGATGCTTGAATTCATTCCTATACGGAAATGGAGACACGGAATATTTTCTATTTTAGCCCACCACACCGCCCTACTCGTCCGCAGGCTTCTGCCCTTTGCGTTCTGCCTTTCTGGCTTCGCGAATGGCTTTGAGTTCGGCTTCTTTTTGGCGGGCTTTTTTGAGCCATGTTTCCCATTGGTTCGGCGTTTCGAGGGTGATTCTGCCGATTTTGCCTTCGCGGAAGTCGGTGAGGATGTTTTCGGCGGCTTTTTGGTAGTTGACCCGTCCGCCGCTCAAGACTGCGCCGCGTTTTTTGGCTATCCACTCGAGCCATGAGTTGTCATCCCAGTGGCTGCTGGGGTCTTTGTCGGCTTGGTAGCGTTCTTGCAGCATGGGGAGGTAGTGGCGGCGGAGGTAGTCTAGAAGCTCGAGGGCGACTTCTTCTTCGTCTAACGCATTGCGTCCGACTGCGCCGCCGGCGGCGAGGTTGTAGCCGCCTTCTTCGACGATGATTTTCGGCCACAGCATTCCGGGGGTGTCGTAGAGCCAGAAATCGTCGGCGAGGAAAAGGCGTTGTTCGGCTTTGGTGATGCCGGGTTCGTTGCCGGTTTTGGCGGATTTTTTGCCTATCATGCCGTTGATGAGGGTGGACTTGCCGACGTTGGGGATGCCGCAGATGAGGACGCGCAGGGGTTTGTCTATGCCTTGGCGGTGGGGAATCATGGCGCGGCAGGCTTGGGTGATTTTGCCGTGTGCGCCGGTTTCGGAGGAATCGAGGGCGATGGCGCGGGTGTCGGGGCGGCTGTTGTAGTGTTCGAGCCAGATTTTGGTGCGCTCGGGGTCGGCAAGGTCTTGTTTGTTGAGGATTTTGAGTTTGGGTTTGCCTTTGGAAAGCTGGGCAAGCAGGGGATTTTCGCTGGAGGCAGGCATACGCGCGTCCAGCATTTCAATCACCATATCGACGCTTTTGGTGCGTTCGGCGATGGCTTTTTTTGCTTTGTTCATGTGGCCGGGAAACCATTGGATTGCCATGTTTTGTTCTTTCTGTCTGATTTGCGGTGGGGTCGTCTGAAAAGTGGTTCGGCGGTGTTTTCAGACGACCTTGAGGTTTGTCCGTTTTCTGTGCAAAGGTCGTCTGAAAGCCTACGCGGTTTTTCAGACGACCTTTTGGTTTGGGGCGCTCAAGGTTTAGAGGTTGCCGTGTTCGTAGCGGTAGTAGCCGGCTTCGTCCATACATTGCTCAAGGGATTTGGATTCGCGTCCGTGTTTGGCGTCGTGTTGCGCTTGTGATTTGCAGATGTTGATTTGACGGGAAACTTCGGCTTCGCTTGCGCCGGTGCGGTGCCAACGGTAGGCGGGAATTTCTGTGGCGCAGGCGGCGAGTGTGCAGGCAAGTGCGAGGGTGATGATGTGTTTCATGGGTTTCTCCTTTTATAGTGGATTAAATTTAAACCAGTACTGCGTTGCCTCGCCTTGCCGTACTATCTGTACTGTCTGCGGCTTCGTCGCCTTGTCCTGATTTAAATTTAATCCACTAAATATCGAAAAGGTCGTCTGAAAAGGGGAATCAGCGTCCGGATAGGTTGTGCGCCTGTCTGTGGCGGACCAGCAGTTCGTAATGTCCTTGCAGGCGTTGGGCGAGTTTTTCAACGACATAGACGGAACGGTGCTGCCCGCCGGTACAGCCAATGGCGATGGTCACATAGCTGCGGCTTTCTTTTTGCAGGCGCGGGAGCCAGTGGTTCATAAAGTGGTCGATGTCGTCCACCATTTCCTGCGCCAAGGGCTGCTGGTCGAGATACTCTTGAATGGGAGCGTCCATGCCAGTGTAGGGGCGCAGCTCGGGATCGTAATAGGGATTGGGCAGGCTGCGCATATCGAACATGAAATCGGCGTTGTTCGGTACGCCGTATTTAAAACCGAAAGACTCAAGGATAACCAAAAGCCCTCTGCGCTCGATGTTGAGCCATTGTTGAACGGCGTAACGCAGTTGCTGCGCGTTCATTTTGGATGTATCGATGCAGTAAGCGATGTCTTTGAGCGGAAACAGCCATTCGCGCTCTTTTTGCAGGCTTTCCAACAGGGTAAGGCTCAATCCGGACAGCGGATGGCCGCGCCGCGTTTCGGAAAAACGGCGCACCAGTACGCTTTCTTCTGCTTCAACAAACAATACTTCGACCTGATGGCCTTCATCGCGCAGGTATTGGATTTGCTCTTGCGCTTCCTGAATGTTGATGCCGGAACGGACATCGACGCTCACGCCGAGCTTGGTTTCATCGGCGCGTTCTATGTGGTGCAGCACCAGCGAAGGCAGCATTTCCAACGGCAGGTTGTCCACGCAGAAATAGCCGAGGTCTTCGAGCTGCTTGAGGGCAACGGACTTACCCGAGCCGGACAATCCGCTAATCAGGACGATTTTCATGGTTTTGTTCGTTTTCTTTGAGTTGTGTTTGATGGCGTTCGAGGAATTCTTTGGTGCTGTCTTTGCCGCGCAACTGGAGGATGTAGTTGCGCACCGCCGCTTCAACCAATACCGCAAGGTTTCGACCGACGGCGACAGGCAGGGTGACGGAACGGACATTGACGTTGAGAATGGACTCGGTTTCCGTGCGTATGCTCAAGCGGTCGAGCTGCTTCATGTAATCGTCGTCGGCAGCGGCAAGGTTGATGATCAACTGGAGGATTTTTTTCGGACGGATGGAGGTTTCTCCGAAAATGTGGCGGATGTTGAGTATGCCCAAACCGCGCACTTCAAGGAAATCGCGCAGCATTGGCGGGCAGCGGCCTTCAAGCGTTTCGGGGCCTGTGCGGAAAAGCTCGACCGCATCATCGGCAATCAGGCTGTGTCCGCGCGAAATCAATTCTAACGCCAACTCGCTTTTACCCAAGCCGGAATGACCGGTAATCAACACGCCGACTTCAAATACATCGAGGAATACGCCGTGTTTGACGATGGAAGTCGCCAGCGTGCGTTGCAGATAAATCCGCAACACGTCCATCAAATACGGGCTTTCGAGCTTGGAAGTCAGCAGCGGGATGTCGTTTTTATGGCAGTAGTCGCGCAATTTGGGCGAAACCGCCAGACCGTTGGCAACGATGACCAGCGACATGGGGATGTCAAAGAGTTCGCCGAAATCGTAATTCAATTCACCCGATTCGAGGCGCTTGAGATATTCGGCTTCGGCAACGCCGACGACTTGGATTTGATTGGGATGGATAAAATTCAAATGGCCGACCAACGCCAAAACGGGTTTGTCGGCCTCTACTCCGATACGGTTGTCCGCACCCGAATTGCCTGCCGCCCAAGCAAGTTGGAGCTTGTGCTGATTATCGGAAAACAGGCGGCGGACGGATATACTGGGCATTCTTTACTCTTCTGCCAGAAGTTTGCGCACCTCCTCGGCAGAGGTCGCGGACATCAAGGCTTCACGGACGGCTTTTTGCGAGAACCTGCCCGCCAGTTTGGACAAGACTTCCAAATGCTCGCCGGTCGCATTTTCCGGCACCAACAAAGTGAAAATCAGGGATACGGGTTTGCCGTCGGGCGCATCGAAAGCGACCGGTTCTTTCGTGCGGATAAACGCGCCGGTGGCTTTTTTCACGCAGGCATGACGGCCGTGCGGAATGGCGACGCCCTGACCCAAGCCGGTCGAACCCAGCTTTTCGCGGGCAAACAGGCAGTCGAAGACATCGCCGTGAGGTAATTCTGCTTCATGTTCAAGCAGCAGGCCCGCTTCTTCAAACAAGCGTTTTTTGCTGCCGACTTCCAAGTCCAAAACGATATGGGACAAAGGCAAAATTTCGCCGATAAGGCTCATAGAAATCTCTTTTGATGTGGCAAAATGAAATCGAATTGTACCGACTGTCTGTACAAACCTCAATCCTAAACACTCAATTTACACTCAGATTGCTAACAAGAAACGCTGTTTCTTTGATATTTCTTAACTCATACACAAGGTCGTCTGAAAACGGCGGCAAGTGGTTTACCGCAGGTTCGGATACCAGATATAGTGGATTAACAAAAATCAGGACAAGGCGACGAAGCCGCAGACAGTACAGATAGTACGGAACCGATTCTCTTGGTGCTTCAGCACCTTAGAGAATCGTTCTCTTTGAGCTAAGGCGAGGCAACGCCGTACCGGTTTAAAGTTAATCCACTATAAAACCCAGCGCCATCATCAATCCGCCCTTCCCCAAAAAGCAAAACGTCGTCTGAAAACCTTTTCAGACGACGTGTTATCCATTCTATTGCCCTACAACCGCGTAGCAGCCACAGTCCACAAATAATGCCCCGACAGACCCAAGAACCAGAGCAGACCGATATGGTTGTTATCCAAAAATACTTTAAAACAAGTCTGGCGGTCGCGCGTTTTGATGGCACGGTATTGACCGATTTGCAGCCACGCTACCGCAGGCAGCATGATCCAGTACGGCCATGTCGCGCCGATTTTCACACCCAACACCGCCATCAGCGCGGTAAACCAAAAATGGCAGAGCATGGATGCGGAAATATCATGCTCGCCGAACGTGATTGCCGAAGTTTTGATCCCGATTTTCAAATCGTCTTCTTTGTCCGCCATCGCATAAATCGTGTCGTAGGCAAGCGTCCATAAAGCATTGGCGGTAAACATCAACCACGCCGTAGAAGGCACGCCGCTGCGGACGGCGGCAAACGCCATCGGAATCCCGAAAGAAAACGCCAGCCCCAAATAAAACTGCGGCAGCGGGAAAAAACCGTTTGGTAAAAAGGATAGGTCATCGCCAGAAACAACGCGGGAACGCTCATCACCCAAGTCAACAGGTTCAGCGGCGTCATGCAGAGGGCGGCGAGCAGACAGAGGATGACGGTCAGCAGAATCGCTTCTGTTTTAGAAACCAGCCCGCGGGCAAAGGGTCGGTTTTTCGTGCGCTCAACCGAACCATCAAAATTGCGGTCGGCAAAGTCGTTGATCACGCAGCCTGCGCTGCGCATAAAGAATGTACCGGCGGTAAACGCCCAAAAAATATCCGCCTGCGGAATGCCTTCCGAAGCAACCCATAACGCCCAATAGGTCGGCCAAAGCAGCAACAAAGTGCCGATGGGCTTGTCGATGCGCATCAGCTTGCCGTATACCAAAATGCGGGCAACGGCGTGGCGGTTGAGAAAATGTAGGAGAAAACGTCTTATCTTCATGTAGGTAATGTCAATTTCACAGCAAATCCGAAATGTAATTTTTTGATGCGCTTATTTGATGCGCTTATCGTATCTGCCACGGCTTTATTAGAATTGGGATTTTTTTATAACTTATCAATTGAAACTTATTTATTATTATAAGCTATTTTCATAGATGATGATGGAACTTAAACATTTATAACATAAAATTAAAATATCTGAATTTTATGAAGAATGGAGGGCAGAAAGAGCTATGGCAAAAAAGAAACCTTCTCGAATAAAAATATAATGATTATTAATAAACAATTCCGAAAGTATTATTTAACCGTATACCAGCCGGGGCAGGGCGTACTTTTGTAAATGCAATTCACTGTTATAAATAAACATAAGCAAGATTTGAGATCCCAAAACCAAGGTCGTCTGAAAATGTGTCGCAATTTTCAGACGACCTATTCCTGTTGTACTGCAAACAGCAGCGGTTAACACGTTTAAAACGATTCATCCGCCCGCAGATAACGCCATTTGCCGGGGGGCAGTTTACCCAGTTTGACTTTACCCATCCGAATCCGCTTCAGCCCGACAACGCGCAAACCGACGAGTTCGCACATACGGCGGATTTGCCGCTTTTTGCCTTGTTTCAACACGAAACGCAGTTGGTCTTCGTTTTGCCATTCTACTTTGGCAGGACGCAGTTTCTCGCCGTCCAGACTCAATCCGTGGTTAAGCAGGGCAAGTCCTTTTTCGTCCAATTTGCCGCGCACACGCACCAGATATTCTTTTTCGCTGCCACTGTTTTCGCCGATAAGTTGCTTGGCGATGCGCCCGTCCTGCGTCAACACCAGCAATCCGACGGAATCAATGTCCAGCCGTCCGGCGGGCGCCAAGCCGAATTTGTGTTTTTCGCTGAACGGAATGCGGCTGTCGTCGCCTTCCCAGCGGTTGTCGGCGGTAATCAGCTCGGCGGCGGATTTATAGCCTTTTTCCGCCTGCGCGCTGACGTAGCCGACGGGCTTGTTGAGCAGGATGGTGACGCGCTCCGCCTGTTTTTCATGCGCCTGCCGGTTGAGGTCGATGCGGTCACGTTCGGTTACTTTCTGGCCGAGTACGGCGGTTTGCCCGTTGACCTTGACCCAGCCTTGCTCGATGTAGCTGTCTGCCTCGCGGCGCGAGCACAAGCCCAATTGCGCCATACGCTTGGAAAGGCGCATGGTTTCTTCGGATGTATTGTCCATAATATGTCTGAATTTAAAAGAGAAAACAGATTATATCACTTCAATAGGAAAGGTCGTCTGAAAAGAAATCAAGAGACTCTTTCAGACGACCTTATCTTTTCAAGACTAGATCAGGCTTAAGAATATTGTTTTAAGAGTTCGCGGAACTGCGCACCGGTTTCCGGATGTTTCAAGCCGTAGGCGACGGTAGCTTCGAGATAACCCAGTTTGCTGCCGCAGTCGTAGCGTTTGCCATCGAAGGCATGGGCGAGGACGAACTCGTGATCCAACAGGCGGGCAATGCCGTCAGTCAGTTGGATTTCGTTGCCCGCGCCGCGCGGCAGGTTTTCCAGCAGGCTGAAAATACGCGGAGTCAGAATATAACGACCGACAACGGCAAGATTGGACGGTGCTTCTTCAGGTTTCGGTTTCTCTACAATATTGGTAATCCGTTGTAAGCTGTTTAATTTTTCCACTTCTACAATGCCGTAAGAGCCGGTTTGTGACGGATCGACGGTTTCCACGCCCAAAACGCTGTTGCCGCTTTGATTGTAGATATCGACCATTTGCTTCAGTGCGCCTTTGGGTGCGTCAATCAGGTCGTCGGCGAGAATAACGGCAAAGGGTTCGTCGCCCACTGCGGCACGAGCACACAATACGGCGTGTCCTAAACCCAAAGCCTCGGCTTGACGAATGTAAAGGCAGGTAATGTTAGAAGGCAAGATGTCTTTGACGTGTTCCAGCAGCTTGTCTTTTTGACGCATTTCCAGCTCGGTTTCCAGCTCGTAGGCTTTGTCGAAATGGTCTTCGATGCTGCGTTTGTTGCGGCCTGTAATGAACACCATTTCTGTGCAACCCGCTTCTACTGCTTCTTCTACCGCATATTGAATCAACGGCTTATCGACGATAGGCAGCATTTCTTTCGGACTGGCTTTGGTGGCAGGCAGAAAGCGCGTACCCATACCGGCTACGGGGAAAACGGCTTTTTTAATCGGTCTCATAAACTTTCCTCTTACTTTATATTTCAAAGTACCAGCTATCCGGGCGCACAATAATTCGTCGGCTTCATTCCCAGACCACATTGTCAAAAAAAATGATTTTGTAATAATCATCAATGTGTTAATTTTATCATGACACAATTTCACTGTAATAACTCCAACAGTAAAGCACAGCAAAATCCTGTATCCGTATTTTCACTTTATACCCTTCCGAATACCCTTCCGACCGGCACAATAATACCGGTAGCGTTCTGCCAACCCATACAATATCAGTGCAGTCAACCCCCAAATATCGTAGTGCAAATACGGCAAAACAGGCGTAGCGATCATATTGCCTTCATAGATGAAGCTGCGGCTGCTATAGTTGTCCATATCTAATGCAAAATCCAATGGCAAGTAGAAGATTTCAGCCACTTCACCACTATTGACGCAAGTTGGCGGATTTTCCGGACAGAGTGCCAAAACCGGATGCACTTCATAACCGGACGGCGTGTAATAAGGCGGCAACAGTGGAAAAACCTGCCAAAAATGCGGTGCAATCCCCGTCTCCTCTTCAGTTTCACGCAATGCCGTCACAATAAAGTCTTTATCCCCTTCGTCTGACCTGCCGCCGGCAAAAGCAATCTGCCCGGTATGGTGTCGCAGGGTATCGGCGCGACGCGTCAGCACAATTTGCCACCGCCCTTCTCGCCGAACGACTGCCAGCAAAACGGCGGCTGTTTTACCTTCCTGCCGGACAAAACGGTTTCGTTCCTCTTGCGCTATGCTGGCATAACGAAATGCCTGCCCGAAAAAATCCACAAGATCGTTCTGCCTCATCTCCATATACAGACTCCGAAAAGAATGATTGATAGGTCGTCTGAAAAAAGAATATTACATTAGGTTTACGGTTACTTAAAGCTCAGGAATCTACAAAGACAAGCGCTTGTGATAAAGTATCGGCTGTTTTCACGACGGATTATCTGCGCTTCAGTCCGTTTTTTTTGAATAAAGGCTTATCATGTTTTTGTCTCCGTCCCATATCCGCACACTGACAGCCGCCGTCATGCTGCTTTTTTCTGCCCAAACCACCGCCGCCAAAAAAGAATCTGTACCAGAAGTCAAAATCCAATCCCAAACCATTCAGAAAAAAAACCGCCGCACGCCTGAAGCAAGGCTCGCGGAACAAGAACGCTTGATTGCTGCAAACGATCGCGCTTGGAAAGTTTTCACGCTTTTAGGCGGCGAGATGGCCTTGCAAAAAGGGGATGCCGGTATGGCTTTGGGCACCTATATGCATATGCTTGACCGCACAAAATCACCCGATGTAGCAGAACGCGCATTGGAAATGGCGGTTTCACTCAATGCATTCGAACAGGCCGAATTGATTTATCAAAAATGGCGGGAAATCGAACCTGTTCCGGGTGCAGCGCAAAAACGCATGACCTGGCTGCGCGACCTTCTACTCGGAAAAAACGACAAACGCCTCAGCGGCTTGGATGAAGTCCTTGCAGGCGCTACCGAAGAACAAAACCGCCGTATTTTCCTACTTCTGGCCCAAACCGCCGTCCAGCAGCCTGATTTAGCAGAAAAGGCCTCGGCACAAGTTCATAAAGAAACACTCAAATACCCTGAAATGCCTGAAGCAGCGATTGCAGATGCCATTTACAGCGCATACGACGGCAAGAAAAAAAATGCCATTGCCGCCCTGCAAAGGCTCGCCAAACTGGATTCAGAAATCCTGCCTCCGACCATGCTCACCTTGCGCCTGATGGCGCAACGCAGTCCGGAAATCCTCAACGGATTCTTCGAACAAACCGACACGCGCAAACTGTCATCCGTATGGCAGGAGCTTGAAATCACCAACCTGGTTGCCAACCACCGCCCCGACAAGGCATACAGTCGTCTGAAAACGTTACTGGAAGACAACCCCTCGCCCGATTTGTTTATCCAGGCTGCGATACTTTCCTCCAGCCGTAAAGATGACTTATCCGTTGTCAACCATTACCTCGAAAAAGCCTACCAATCCGGCACAAGCCAACAACAAAGCCGTGCCGCCCTGATCGGCGCCATGACTTATGCCGATGCCAAAGATTACGTCAAGGCCAAACAATGGCTCGGCAAAATCAATTCTGCGGATTACATTTTCGACAAAACCGTTCTCGGCGCTTCGCTCGAAGCCGAACAAGGCAACGGCAAAGCCGCGTGGGAATTGGCACAACGTGCGCTCAAACTGCCCGAGCAGCAAGGACGCTTTTTCGGTGCGCGCGAATTGCAACGTGTTTCCCTGTTTGCCATCGCCAAACACGACAACCCTAAAAAAGCACTATCAGAGTTGAATACACTCATGGCAAAAGCTTCCAAACAGTCTGATGCCAACCAACTGCTGCCCGACATCCTCTATCAACGCGCCATGGTTTACGACAAAATTGGAGAGCGCGACAAAGCCATTGCCGACCTTCGCCGCCAGTTGGAAATATCCCCCGACAGTACCAGCGGTATGAATGCACTAGGCTACATCATGCTTTCTTCCCCGAAATATGATTTAAACGAAGCATTCAAACTGATTCAGGCCGCGTATCAGGTTGAGCCGGAAAATCCCGCCGTCAACGACAGTCTCGGTTGGGCATATTATCTGAAAGGCGATGCCGAAACCGCCTTGCCCTACCTGCAATACGCCTTCGAACAATATCCCGACGCCGAAGTCGCCTCGCATTTGGGCGAAGTTTTGTGGAAGCTCGGCAAGCAAGAAGATGCCAAAGCCGTTTGGACCGAAGGTTTAAAACAAGAAGGCGACATCGGTTTATTGAAAGAAACCATGCGTCGATTCAACATCCCCGCTTCCCCGCGTAAAAACCACCCTTCCGCTAAAACAAAATAAAAACAGGTCGTCTGAAAACTTTTCAGACGACCCTCCCCTGCACAGGATTTATCATGAAACAGACCAATATATTATCCGCAGCCGCCCTAACCCTCCTCATCACCGCCTGCGCCCGCCCCGAGTTCCCGCAGCAAAATGGTTGGCAACCGGCTGAAACAGTCAACGATTTTTCTGCCGAAGGACGAATCGCCGTCAAACTCGAAGGCAAAGGCTCTTACGCCAACTTCGATTGGACATACCAAAACCAAGTCCAAACCATCAACATCAACACCCCGATCGGCAGCACCGTAGGGCAGTTGTGTCAAGATAATCAAGGCGTATTGGCTGTCGATAACAAAGGCCGTACATATGAAGCCGCTACCGCACAAGAACTTAGCAACCGCCTATTGGGATTCGAACTCCCCATTCAATACCTACACATTTGGTCAAGCGGAAAACGTGTAGCCGGCGCACCATACCAACTGCTCCCGGACAGCCGCCTGCAACAATTCGACTGGACAATTTCCCGCACACTCAACAGCAACGGCAAACCCAAAACCCTCCTATTGGAAAGTCCGAAACTCACTCTGCGCTTGGCATTTGACAATCTCGACGATCATCCCGAGGGCGACACCCAAACCCAATGTGCCGCCAGAAAATAACCATCTTGCCAGACAACCGTAAACAAAATGATTCCAAACGAAGCACAAGCCTTTCCGGCTCCTGCCAAACTCAACCTAGATCTCAGAATCACCGGGAAACGCACAGACGGCTACCACAACCTAGAAAGCATTTTCTGCCTGATTGACTTATGCGATACCGTTTATCTGAAACCACGTTCAGACGACCTTATCATACTCCACACACCGACAGGCGATATTCCACCGGAACAAGACCTGGCATACCGTGCCGCATCTTTACTGCAAAAACACACTAACTCAAAATCAGGTGTTGAAATTTGGTTGGATAAAAAAATCCCGACAGGCGCCGGCTTGGGAGGAGGCAGTTCGGATGCGGCAACCGTACTCACCGTATTGAACCATTGGTGGGAATGCGGATTATCCCGCCAACAGTTAATTGATTTAGGTGCGACCCTGGGGGCAGATATTCCCTTCTTCATTTTTGGCAAAAATGCCTTTGCCAAAGGCATAGGCGAGCAATTATCCCCTATCGACATACCGAAGCAATGGTATGTCGTCATCAAACCCAAGGCCCATGTTTCCACTCCCAAAATTTTCTCGCATAGGAACTTGACACGAAATTCCAAACCAAGCATAATGCCGACTTTCCATTCTTTGCAGCCATTCAGGAATGATATGCAGGCTGTTGTTTTTGAGGAATATCCTGAAGTTTGGAAAGCTTATTGTGAATTATCCAAATATGGTTCTGCGCTAATGACAGGATCTGGAGCGTGTATATTTCTCTCTACGGATAGCCAGCAAAAAGCAAATAATATATACCAACAAGTTTCACAATCATATGAAGCATATTGTGTTGAAGGTTTAGACGTTCATCCTTTGTTTCGAATGATTTGATAAAGTTGGGGAGTCGTCAAGCGGTTAAGACACTGGATTTTGATTCCAGCATGCGAAGGTTCGAATCCTTCCTCCCCAGCCAAGCACCCTTTTTGGGGAGTCGTCAAGCGGTTAAGACACTGGATTTTGATTCCAGCATGCGAAGGTTCGAATCCTTCCTCCCCAGCCAAATAAGAGCGTGTAAGTTTCCTTACACGCTCTTTTATGTTGAAAATCAATGATAACGCTGAAAAACTTTGTTTTATAGTGATAAATTTGGATTGAAATGAGGCGCGATAGCGATGTAGCGCCACAAATTTAATTCACTATGCCGGTCATTATGCGTATAATAACGCCCATAATGTCTTGGACATAAAGCAGAGGGAAGCATGACGTTTTCTGAGCGGAAGTTAAACATAAAATCAGGTGAAGATATGGCTGCATACGACAGTTTGATGGTATTTACCGGCAACGCAAATCCGGAATTGGCCCAACGTGTTGTCAAACACTTGGATATTTCATTGGGCGAGGCCACAGTATCCAAATTCTCAGATGGCGAAATTGCTGTCGAATTGATGGAAAACGTTCGTGGTCGTGATGTTTTCATCCTCCAGCCTACTTGCGCTCCAACCAACGACAACCTGATGGAAATCCTTACTATGGCTGATGCGCTGAAGCGCGCCTCAGCCGGTCGTATTACCGCAGCAATTCCCTATTTCGGCTATGCACGGCAAGATCGCCGTCCGCGTTCTGTGCGCGTTCCGATTTCCGCCAAACTGGTTGCGAATATGTTGTATTCGGCAGGTATCGACCGCGTTTTGACTGTTGATTTGCATGCCGACCAAATTCAGGGTTTCTTTGATATCCCTGTCGACAACATCTATGCCACTCCTATTCTGTTGAATGACATCAAACAGCAGCGGATTGAAAACCTGACCGTAGTCAGCCCGGATATCGGTGGCGTAGTCCGTGCCCGTGCTGTGGCAAAATCATTAAATGCCGATTTGGCGATTATCGACAAACGCCGCCCGAAGGCCAATGTGGCGGAAGTTATGAACATTATTGGCGACATCCAAGGTCGTACCTGTCTGATTGTAGATGACATGATTGACACTGCGAATACGCTGTGTAAAGCCGCCGTCGCTTTGAAAGAGCGCGGAGCGGAGCGGGTCTTGGCTTATGCCAGCCATGCCGTATTCTCCGGAGAGGCAGTCAGCCGTATCGCCTCGTCTGAAATCGACCAAGTAGTCGTTACCGACACTATCCCTTTGTCTGAAGCGGCCAAACAATGCGACCGTATCCGTCAAGTGACGATTGCCGGTCTTTTGGCTGAAACGGTCCGCCGCATCAGTAATGAAGAATCCGTCTCATATCTTTTCAATGAAGAAGTGATGACAGGCAGCATGTTGCTGCCATAACCCCGAAGCCGTCTTAAGCTGGTCGCGGCCGATGACGGTAGTTTTATTTAATTTGGAGTATTTAACATGACTTATGAAATTCAAGCCTCTGTTCGTGAAGCACAAGGCACTGGTGCGAGCCGCCGCCTGCGTCGCGAAGGCCAAATCCCCGGCATTTTGTACGGTGAAGGTCAAGAGCCCGTTGCAATTGCTGTGGATCACAAAACCGTATTCTACGCATTGGAAAAAGAATCTTTCCACACTGCACTGATCAAACTGTCCCTGAACGGTGAAACCAAAGACGTTATCGTCCGTGATTTCCAAATGCACCCGTTCCGTCGCGAAGTTCAACATATCGACTTCCAAGCCGTTAAAGCCGACCAACCTGTACGCATTCGCGTTCCTCTGCACATTATTAACGCTGAAAGTTCTCAAGCCGTGAAACTGCAAGGCGGTCGCGTATCCTTGTTGAACACTACTGTTGAAGTGGTTGCTCGGCCTGACAATATTCCTGAATACTTAGAACTGGACTGCGCTGAAGTAGTTGCCGGCGATATCCTTCACTTGTCTGACATTCAACTGCCTGAAGGTGTAGAAAGCGTTTCTCTGAAACGTAACGAAAACTTGGCGGTTGCTTCTGTCACCGGTAAAAAACGTTAATTCTCATACACAAAAAAGCTGCTCTATTCTATATAGAGTGGCTTTTTTTATATCCTTACATAAATATTTCATAAGTCTACAGCTACTTGATTTGAATCAAAGCTCCAAATTGAGTTTCATTTATAATCGCTGACATTGGAACTGAGACAACACTTCTCAAAGTCCTTTAAAGATTTTCTGATAAGTAGATGAAACATCTGCTTTGATTTAATACTCTCTATCTCTTTCCTCTTGATGTGTGTGTGTTTGGGTGTGGCTGTTGCCACCCCTTTTTTTGGTTTTTATGTGAAGTAAAATCCGTAACAGCAAATTCTTTTATTTAAACTTTTATCCGGAAACAAAATCATGAGCAATAAATTGACTCCGCCTGCCGAACTGCCTGACGAGCAGGATTTACGGGCGGTATTGGCGTACAACATGCGGCTTTTCCGCGTGAATAAGGGTTGGTCTCAAGAAGAGCTTGCGCGGCAATGCGGTTTGGACAGGACTTATGTATCGGCTGTGGAGCGCAAACGCTGGAACATTGCGTTGTCGAATATTGAAAAGATGGCAACGGCTTTGGGCGTAGCGGCGTATCAGTTGCTGCTGCCGCCACAAGAATTGCTAAACCTGATGACCAATCCCTCTGATGCCAAACAGAGGTCGTCTGAAAACGATATTTGACCGCCGAACCACCTTTAGCCTTACGCCCTCCATAACTCGAAAGAATAAAAAATGTCTGCAAACCTGTCTTCAGCATTGGAAACCTTCAAACAGCAACGTGATGCCGCCGAAGCGCATTATTTGAAAGCCAACCGCGTGTCGGTATTTTTCAGAGAATACACGGCGGCAGTCGAAACCTTGCTGTCGGCACTTTGGGACAAACATTTCCAAAACAGCGGTTTATGCCTGATGGCAACCGGCGGCTTCGGGCGCGGCGAGTTGTATCCTTATTCTGATCTGGATTTGGCGGTCGTGTCGTCTGAAACCGTTTCAGACGACCTTCAAGAGAAAATCGCGGCATTTGTACAGGATTTGTGGGACATGAAACTTGCGCCGTCGGTCAAAAGCGGCAGTATTGACGAACTGTGTGAAAGCGTGCGCGATGATATTACGGGGGATACGGCGTTTTTAGAAGCTCGTTTTTTGTTCGGCAACCGCCAGGCAGCAGACGAGTTGACGGAAAAAATGAACGCGCAACGCAATGTAGCGGCGTTTATCGAAGCAAAACTGGTGGAGATGGAACACCGCCATGCCAAATCGCAAGGTTCAGGGGCGGTATTGGAACCGAACATCAAAAGCTGTCCCGGCGGGCTGCGCGACATCCACACCCTGCTTTGGATAGCGAAAGCGCAAGGTTTGGCGGCCAATCTTCCTGAGTTGGTACAACAAGGTATTCTGACGCGCACCGAAGCCGGTATGCTTTCACACGGCTACCGCCGCCTCGCCCACATCCGCATCCATCTGCATTTAAACGCGAAGCGCGCCGAAGACCGGCTGCTGTTCGATTTGCAGCCGCAAGTCGCCGAAAGCATGGGCTATCAAGGCTTGAACCTCCGCCGCCAAAGCGAAGAACTGATGCGCGTGTTTTACCGCGCGATTAAAACCGTCAAACAACTGAGCGGCATCCTCACGCCCATGCTGCAAAGCCGCGTTTCCTCCACGCCGATGCGCGTTACCCTGCGGATTGACGACGACTATATCCAAGTCAACAACCAAATCGCCGCGCGGCACACCGATATTTTTTTCAGACGACCCGAACACATTTTCAAAATCGTCGAAATCATGCAGCAGCGCAACGACATTACCGCGCTCGAACCGCAAACCCTGCGCGCATGGTGGGGCGCGACGCGCAAAATCAACCGCAGCTTCTACCAAAATCCCGAAAATCGCCGCCGCTTCGCCGGTTTTTTCCGCAGCGGCAACGGACTGACCCAAACCCTGCGCTTTCTCAACCTCTACGGCGTGTTGGGCCGCTATCTGCCCGCGTGGGAAAAAATCGTCGGTCTGCTCCAACATGACCTGTTCCACATCTATCCTGTGGACGACCACATCCTCGCCGTTGTCCGCAACGTCCGCCGCCTTGCCTTGGATATGCACAGCCACGAGCTGCCCTACGCCTCCGCGCTGATGCAGTCCTTTGAAAAACAGGACATCCTCTATCTCGCCGCCTTCTTCCACGACATCGCCAAAGGACGCGGCGGCGACCATGCCATACAAGGCATCGCAGACGCGCGCCAATTTGCCGCCGACCACTTCCTGACCGAAGAAGAAAGCGACCTGCTCGCCTGGCTGGTCGAAAACCACCTGCTCATGTCCACCGTCGCCCAAAAAGAAGACATCCAAGACCCCGACGTACTCGATGCCTTCTGCAAACGCGTACAAACCCACGAACGCCTCAGCGCACTCTACCTTCTGACCATCTCAGACATCCGCGGCACCAATCCCAAACTGTGGAACGCATGGCGCGCCAGCCTGTTGGAAAGCCTGTTCCACACCGCCGGACGCTACCTCGCAGGCAACGGCGGCAACCCGCACACCCTCTTCGGCCGCCGCCAACAAGAAGCCGCCGAATTGCTCACCCGTGCCGCCGTCCCCGAAAAACAGCAGAAAAAACTATGGAACGCGCTCGGTTCCGCCTACTTCGCCCGCCATCAGTCCCGCGAAATCCTGTGGCACGCCGCAAACCTCGTACACGACTTTGAAACTCCCATCGTCCGCAGCCGCATCCTGCCCAAAAGCGACAGCTTTCAAGTCATGGTCTTCATGCCCAACGGCCCGCGCTTGTTCGCCCGCCTCTGCCGCATCTTCAGCCGCCACGGCTTCGACATTCTCGCCGCCCGCGCCTTTATCACCGAACACGACTACATCCTCGACACCTTCATCGTGCAAATCCCCTCGCAACACGCCCCCGAAGACTACCCCGACATCCAAAGCGCGCTCGAAGCCGAACTCAACAGCTTTATCCACGGACACACCGTTACCGAAACCTCCAGCCACAGCCGCCGCATCAGCCGCCGCAGCCGCTACATGCCGATCGCACCGAGCATCACCATCACCCCTGAAGAAGACTATCCCGACTGGTATTCCGTCGAAATCACCGCCGTCAACCGCCCCTTCCTGCTCGCCGACATGGCGGAAGTCTTCTTCGCCCGCAACGTCAGCCTGCGCTACGCCAAAATCTCCACGCTGGACGAACGCGTCGAAGACAGCTTCATCGTCTTCAGTCCCGATTTGAAAAACCCGAAAACACAGTCATCGTTGAAACAGGCTTTGTTGGAACAATTGTCGGTGTGATGGTTGGATTTAAAGGAAAAGCAAGAGGTCGTCTGAAAACCTGTTTTCGATTTTCAGACGACCTCTTTTTTTGGTTTGGAGATAGTTTTAAATCAGGAACCTATTTCTTTCGTTTGCCTGTTGATGTAAATCCGACTGAGGCAACAGGCAATCGCACATACGGTTTCTTCTCTATTCGAATCCAGCACAAATGGCTCTCTACACATCAAAAGGTCGTCTGAAACCAAAATTTGTTTTTCCAGACGACCTTAACTTATCTTTATCCTTTTATCCTAGCCCCGCCTTTGCCTTTCGCGTACACTTTCTACACCTAAAGAAATGAGAACTACTCTTATGTATCACGGTGAACGTTTCAATGCGTACAGCCATTTGGCAGGCTCGATGCTGGCAGTGGCGGCATTAGTGCTGATGACTGTCAAGGCAAACGGTCCCTACCAACTTGCCTCGGCACTCACCTACGGTATCTGCCTAATCCTGCTCTATCTTGGCTCCACGCTTTACCACAGCATTCCTCAGCCCAAAATCAAAGCGATTTTGCAAAAAGTGGACCACTGCATGATTTACCTGCTGATTGCGGGCAGCTATACCCCGTTTACGCTGATACCCCTTAAAGGCGGCTGGGGGTGGTCATTGTTCGGCGTATCCTGGAGCTTGGCACTCTTCGGCATTATTCAAGAACTGACTATCGGCAGGAAAAGCGAAAAACGGCTGCTCTCCATGATGATTTACGTCATTATGGGTTGGCTGATTTTGGTTGCCGTATCGCCACTGGTCCGTGCCCTTCCCTTTGCCGGGCTGTTTTGGCTGACGTTGGGCGGTATTTTATACAGCGCAGGCATTTATTGGTTTGTTAATGATGCCAAAATCAAACACGGACACGGCATCTGGCACCTATTCGTTCTAGGCGGCAGCATAGCGCAGTTTCTCTGTATTTATTTCTATGTTCTTTAATCCGTCAAAAGGTCGTCTGAAAACAAGATATACTTTTCAGACGACCTTTTTAAATATTTATTCCCCGAAGACCCCTACATCATTATAATGAACGCCCCACCTATCCGTTAATATCGAAATGAACCAAACTGCGATTAAGGATCCGCTCGGTTCCGCATGGATTATCATCGCCACACTCGGTTTTACCGTCATGAATCTCTGCATCAAAGCGGCAGCGGGAAAATTCGGCTTCAGCAGCGGCGAATTGGTTTTCTGGCGCATGAGCTTTGCAGCCGTCATGCTTGCAGCCATAGCGAAAATGCGGGGAGACACATTTGCCACGCGGTATTGGAAAATCCACCTCAACCGCAGCGTCATCGGCACAGCAGCGATGTTGTGCCTGTTTTATGCCGTTACCCACCTGCCGCTGGCAACAGGCGTAACCTTAAGCTACACCTCGTCGATTTTTTTGGCCGTGTTCTCATTTTTGATTTTAAAAGAACGGATTGCATTTTATACGCAGGCAATATTGGTATTCGGCTTTATCGGTGTTGTCCTACTGCTAAACCCTTCATTCAAAAGCGGACAAGAAATTGCCGCATTGGCAGGCTTGGCTGGCGGAGCGATGTCGGGCTGGGCGTATTTGCAGGTACGCGAATTGTCCCTGCTTGGCGAACCGGGCTGGCGGGTCGTGTTTTATCTGTCGGTAACCGGCGTTGTCATGTCGTCGATTTGGGCGACGCTGACCGGCTGGCATTCCTTGTCTGCCGAGGCATTACCCTACTTGGCAGGTATCGGACTGTCCGCGACAATCGCCCAACTCTGCATGACCCGCGCTTATAAAGTCGGTAACAAATTCACTGTCGCTTCACTGTCCTACCTGACTGTCGTTTTCTCCGCATTGTCAGGCGTAATGTTTTTAGGAGATAGCGTTACTTGGCAGGAAACCTTTGGTATGATTATTATTGTAGCAAGCGGCGTATTGAGCGGTATCCGGCCGGTTGCGATTAAAAAATGGTTTTCAGGACATTAACGTCCTCAAACAAGGAGAGCATGATGATTTCCATCCGAGAGCAGTCTTATGGTTTGAATGTAGCGTTGTACAACGAGTTTACGCTGGACGACTTCCGCCAACTCGAATCCGCCCTGTTGGAAAGCAAACAAAAAATCCACCTGCCCGACATACTTTTGGATTTGTCCATGCTGAAAGACTTCACCATCGATATGGCGGTGGAACAAATAAAATTCCTCAATCAACACGAAAACGACTTCGGCCGGGTTGCCGTCATTACAGACGACATCTGGATCAAACTCGGCGCGCGCCTCTCCAGCCTCTTGACCAACCAACACCCCAAATATTTCGATGATGCCACAAAGGCTCAAGAATGGCTGCTGGCAAGCAACCTCAAACCTTAATCTCAAAAATAAACGGCACGCCAAGGCGGGTCGTTTTATTTTTTATTTCCCAAAACCTGAAACTGTTTTTACTTGCCCCCTAAATGGCGGCGGTAAAACCGGCCGATATCCGCTATCGCCTTTTCATCATTCGGCCTCAAATCGATTTTCAAATCGGCAAGCCGTATCAGCATCAGGTCTTCTTGTTCCGCCACCGCGCAGCTGACTTCCCCGCTGGTGCGCAGATGCCCGATGAGTTCGTCCAACTGCCGCAGGGCGTTTTCGTAGGCGGCGTTTTGTTTGTCTTCTGCCATAGGGGTTCCGTTTCTTATAGACAATAAAAAATGGCGGGGAATCAATCCCGCCATTATTCTACGGCATAAGCCGTACATTTATTTAAGCAGCCTGAATGTTAGCAGCTTGTTTGCCTTTAGGGCCGGTGGTTACTTCGAAAGACACGCGTTGGCCTTCTTTCAGGGTTTTGAAACCGTCCATGTTGATCGCTGAGAAATGAGCGAACAAATCTTCGCCACCTTCATCAGGAGTGATGAAACCAAAACCTTTAGCGTCGTTAAACCATTTTACGATACCGGTTGCCATTAGAAACTTCCTATACTTAAAAATTAACAAAATCAGCAAAATAAGGCATACAGCAAACTTAAACGTTCAGCGTTTCTCCCTAGCTTTATATACTTGGTCGATTGCCAGCTTCTGCTTAACCGCCTTTTTACATTTGTTAAGTCAAAACGTCAAGCCATATAAGGGAAAAAGTGAGAAAATGGCGAAAACAGACCAAAATACAACAGAAATTGGAATCAAACTATATAATCACCATATTTATAGATTCATCTGGTGTAAAACTTTCACAAGGTCGTCTGAAAACAAACCTTTTTGCACAAAGCCAAATATTTATGAACAACCCAAACACACATCACGAATCCGATACACTTTTAAGCGACCAAAAAACCGCCCCGCCGAAACGTTACGGCGTATTTTTGCTGAACGACGAATACACCACGATGGAATTTGTCGTCGAAATCCTGACCGAAATCTTTATGCTCGGAGAGGAGCAGGCGGTGGCGGTAATGCTCTTGGTTCATCACGAAGGCAAAGGCTTGTGCGGCACTTACACACAGGACATCGCCCAAACCAAACAACAACAAGTCATGCAGCGGGCAAAAGCCGAAGGGCATCCGCTGCAATGTATTGTCGAGGAGATTTAATATGCTTTCACCCGAATTAGAACAGATTTTGCAGCAGCTTTACCGCGAGGCGCGTAAAGCTCATTATGAATTTATCAGCCTCGAGCATCTGCTTTTGGTGTTAATCGAAGAAGATGCCTCCGTCCCCAACGTCCTCAAGCTCTGCGGCGCGGATTTGAAAGTGGTGTCCGAACAGCTCGCCGCCAGCGTTGCCGAAAATACCCCGCAGATTCCCGACCACCTTTTAGACACGGTCGAAACCCAGCCCACGCTCGGCTTCCAACGCGTCATCCAGCGGGCGATGGTGCATACCCAATCCGCAGGCAAAGGCTTGGTCGAGCCTTTGGATGTGTTGGTGGCGCTGATGAGCGAAACCGACAGCCACGCCGTCTATTTCCTCAAGCTGCAATCGGTTACGCGTTTTGAAGTTTTGCGCTGCATTGCCCACGGCGCAACCGAAGACGATGAACACAAAAGCTTTTCAGACGACCCCGACAATGATTCAGACGACCCCGTCGAGTCAAAAAGCGGCTCGTTGTCGGACTACACCGTCAACCTCAACGCTGAAGTCAAAGCCGGCCGCATTGACCCCTTAATCGGCAGAAAACACGAAATGGAAAGGCTGGTGCAAATCCTGTGCCGCCGCCGCAAAAACAATCCGCTTTTGGTCGGCGAAGCGGGCGTAGGCAAAACCGCGCTGGCGGAAGGCTTGGCGCATCAAATCGTCAATGGCGACATTCCCGACGCGCTCAAAGATGCCGAAGTGTACGCGTTGGATATGGGTTCGCTTTTGGCGGGTACAAAATACCGCGGCGACTTTGAAGCGCGGGTCAAATCTGTTTTGAAACAGCTCGAAAAAATCCCGCAAGCGATTTTGTTTATCGACGAAATCCACACCATCATCGGCGCAGGCAGCACGAGCGGCGGCACGATGGACGCGTCCAACCTGCTCAAACCCGCGCTGGCAAAAGGCTCGCTGCGCTGCATCGGCGCGACCACCTACGACGAATACCGCACCATTTTCGACAAAGACCACGCCTTAAGCCGCCGCTTCCAGAAAATCGACGTGGTCGAACCCACCGTTGCCGAAACCGTGCAAATCCTGCGCGGCTTGAAACCGATGTTCGAAGGCTTCCACCAAGTGCGCTACACGCAAGGCGCACTCGAAGCCGCCGCCGAACTCTCCGCGCGTTACATCAACGAGCGTTTCCTGCCCGACAAAGCCATCGACGTAATGGATGAAGCAGGCGCGGCGCAACGGATTTTGCCCAAATCCAAACAGAAAAAAGTCATCGGCAAAGCGCAAATCGAAACCGTCATCGCCAAAGTCGCGCGGATTCCTGAAAAAACCGTGTCAAACGACGACAAACAAGTTCTGCAATTCCTCGGTCGCGATTTGAAAAACATGGTTTACGGTCAGGAAAACGCCATCGACGCGCTGGTTGCCGCCGTCAAAATGTCGCGCTCCGGCCTCGCCCTGCCCGACAAACCCATAGGCTGCTTCCTCTTTTCCGGCCCGACCGGCGTCGGCAAAACCGAGGTCGCCAAACAGCTTGCCTACTCGATGGGCGTACCGCTGCAACGTTTCGACATGTCCGAATACATGGAGCCACACGCCGTATCGCGCCTTATTGGCGCGCCGCCGGGCTATGTCGGCTTCGACCAGGGCGGCCTTTTGACCGAAGCCGCCAACAAACATCCGCACTGCGTATTACTCTTAGACGAAATCGAAAAAGCCCACCCCGACATTTTCAACGTCCTCCTGCAAGTCATGGACGCAGGCAAACTGACCGACAACAACGGCAAGAGTGCCGATTTCCGCAACGTCATCCTGATCATGACCACCAACGCAGGCGCGGAAAGCCTCAGCCGCCCCAGCCTCGGCTTTACCGCCAAGCGCGAACGCGGCGACGAAATGCAGGCGATCAACAAACTCTTCACACCCGAGTTCCGCAACCGCTTGGACGCGATTATCCCGTTTGCGCCCTTGTCCGAACCCGTCATCGCCAAAGTCGTGGACAAATTCCTGCTCCAGCTCGAACACCAGCTCCTCGACAAAAAAGTCGAAGCCGAATTCACACCGGCATTGCGCAAATATCTGGCGGAAAAAGGTTTCGACCCGCAAATGGGCGCCCGCCCGATGCACCGCCTGATTCAGGAAAAAATCCGCAAACCGCTCGCCGACGAACTCCTGTTCGGCAAACTCGCCGACGGCGGCTTCGTGCGGATAGACTGGGATGCGGCAAAAGAAGAAGCCGTGTTGAAATTCAAGAAAAACAAAGCCAAACCTGAAGCAGCCGCAGTTTGACGGATAAAGGCAAAAGGTCGTCTGAAAACGAGATTTCCGTTTTCAGACGACCTTTTTTTGATTAAAACTCAATCCTCCGCTTTATGAAGCAACGTAATCAACGCCTCCTGCTTTTCCGGCGACAGCGCGCGGAAATATTTCAACAACAACGCCTCTTGAGGGGAAACTGCCCCACCTTCTTCCAACATTCGTCCGTGCCGCAGCCATTCTCCGCTGGTATCCAGCCATTTCGCCAGCGTTTCGATTTTATCGGGCGTCGGAATCGAACGTCCGACCAACCAATGATGGAAAGCCTGCGTACTGACGGATTGATTGGGATGGCGCAGATTAAAGCGGTTGGCAAGGCTGGCATTGGAAAGATTATCCAAACCCGCCAGCCTGATTGCGGTTTTCAAGCGTTCGCTGAAATCAATTTTGTCTTGTTCGGTATGCATAATCGAGAATTATGAATAGCCGACTGTTGCAAAATTTAACAGTTCTGTTGTTTTTGTAAATTATTTACTTGATATTTTCAAATGACTGGTTGATAATACACCTGCATTTCAATTATCAACCGAATCATTACAAAGGAAGCATCTATGTCTTTACAAAAAATAAGCGCAGTAACCGTTATCGCTCTAAGTCTGGCAGCCTGTGGCGGAGGTGGGGGAGGAACGCCATCTGCACGACCAACAGATACCAATATTGAAAATACAAAAGGCGAAGAAGCTCGTAAAGCCGAAGAAGCTCGCAAAGCTGAAGAAGCTCGCAAAGCCGAAGAAACACGTAAAG
>NZ_AEPF01000063.1 GCF_000193735.1 Neisseria sicca 4320 | reverse complement strand
GTGGCAGGCAGGGATGTGGGGACTGTTTTCATAGGTAAAAATAGTGGGATTGGATTTTCAGACGACCTCACACACCCAAATACCCTTCCCTGCTGGCAAGCCATCTTGCCAGATGCGCTTCGACGATTTCGGGGTTTTGTTCAATCAGCATCGGAGCGATTTCACGCGCTTGTTCCAAGAGGTGCAGGTCTTCTTCAAGGTTGGCGAAGCGCAGCATGGGGACGCCGCTTTGGCGCGCGCCGAGAAATTCGCCGGGACCGCGGATGTTGAGGTCTTGGCGGGCGATTTCAAAGCCGTCGGTGTGTTCGTAGATGACTTTCAGCCGCGCTTTGGCGAGTTCGCTCAAGGGTTCGGCAAACAGGAGGACACACACGCTTTCTGCCGCGCCGCGCCCTACCCGCCCGCGTAATTGGTGCAGCTGCGCCAAGCCCATGCGCTCGGCGTGTTCGATGACCATCAGGGCGGCGTTGGGCACATCTACGCCGACTTCGATGACGGTGGTGGCGACCAATACGTTCAGACGGCCTGCGGCAAATTCCGCCATGACTTCGGCTTTTTCGGCGGCCTTCATGCGCCCGTGTACCAAGCCGATGTTGAGTTCGGGCAAGGCTGCCTGAAGCTGCTCGAGGGTTTCGGTGGCGGTTTGCAGTTGCAGGGTTTCGCTCTCTTCAATCAGCGGGCAGACCCAGTATGCCTGCTGCCCTTTGCGGCAGATGTTGAGGACGAAGCCTTCGACTTCGGCGCGGCGGACGTTGTTGACGAGGCGGGTTTTAATCGGGGTGCGCCCGGGCGGCAATTCGTCGATGACGGACACGTCCAAATCGGCGAAGAAACTCATGGCGAGCGTACGCGGGATGGGCGTGGCGGACATCATCAGCTGGTGGACGTCGCGCCCTTTGTTTTTGAGGGCGAGGCGTTGGGCGACGCCGAAGCGGTGTTGTTCGTCCACAATCACCAAGCCCAGATTTTGGAACTCGACGTCGTCTGAAAACAGGGCATGCGTGCCGACGGCGATTTTGACGGTGCCGTCGGCGAGTTTGGCTTTGGCTTCGTCTTTGGCTTTTTTGCGCTGGCTGCCGGAGAGCCAGACGACTTCGAGACCCAACGGCTCAAGCCATTGTTTGAACTTGATGAAATGCTGTTCGGCAAGGATTTCGGTCGGTGCCATTACAGCCGCCTGCGCACCCGATTCGATGGCGGTCAGCGCGGACAAGGCGGCGACGATGGTTTTGCCGCTGCCGACATCGCCTTGCAGCAGGCGGTGCATGGGGTGGGTTTGCGCCATGTCGCGGCGGATTTCGGACACGACTCTTTCTTGGGCATCAGTCAGGGCAAACGGCAAGGCATGGCGCAGGGCTTGGGTCAGCGTGCCGTCGCCGCCCAATGCCGCCGCCGTGCCGCTGACGCGCTTCTGTCGCGCCAGCCGCATGGACAACTGTTGCGCCAAAAGTTCGTCGAATTTGAGCCGCTGCCACGCGGGAAGCGCGCCGTCGGAAAGCTGGTGGATGGTGAAACTCGGTGGCGGCGAATGTAAAAGGCGCAGGCTTTCGGCGAGGTGCGGCAGTTTCAGACGACCCAATAAGGCATCGGGCAGCGTGTCGTGCAGCGGCGTAACGTCCAACGCCGTCTGAATGATGCGGCGCAAAGTGGGCTGGTTCAGGCCGTTTACGGTCGGATAGACGGGCGTGAGGCTTTCCGCCAAACCACTGCTCTCGGCATCGCGGATTTTGGGATGAATCATCTCGTCGCCGTAAAATCCGTGTTTGATTTCGCCCACGGCGCGGATGCGTTTGCCGGCCGCCATCTGCTTCTGATGGCTGGCGTAAAAGTGGATAAAGCGCAAAAAAAGGACGCTGCCGGAACCGTCGGAGATTTGGACGATCAGCTGCTTGCGCGGTTTGAACGTTACTTCCTGATGGATGACCTCGCCCTCAACCTGACACGGCACGCCGATCGGCGCATCCTTAATCGGCATGATGTGCGTCTCGTCCTCGTAACGCAGCGGCAGGTGCAACACCAAATCCCATGCGGTGTTGAGGTTGAGTTTGTCGAGCTTCTTGGCGGAAACGTCGGTGATTTTGAGCTGTTTCTGAGTTTCGGGCGTCATCATGGCTTTGTCCTTTAATGACGCGTATTTTAGCTGAAAATGTAGGAAGGGGTCGTCTGAAAGGACGTTCAGACGACCTTTGAAGCATTGCACAGGTAGAGTTTGAAAATTTTCCCATGCCATCATTCCCGCGCAGGAGGGAATCTAGATTTCGGAGCTTCAGAAAGATTTACAAAGTTGCCATGATGTCAAATCTCTAGATTCCCGCCTGCACGGGAATGACGGCATAAGGTTTCTATGTAAATCACTATAAACCGTCAAATTCAAAAATCCGTCCACCCTGCTACTTTCAGACGACCTTGATAAAAAAGCAACGGATAAACCGTTGCTTTTTTGTTTGACCTGCAAATCTTACAAACTGCCCAACACAATACGCAATACGCGGCGCAGAGGTTCGGCCGCGCCCCACAAGAGCTGGTCGCCGACGGTAAACGCGCTGATGTATTCGCCGCCCATGCCCAGTTTGCGGATGCGTCCGACGGGGACGGACAGCGTGCCGGTAACTTTGGCGGGCGTCAGCTCGTGGATGCTGGCTTCTTTTTCGTTGGGGATGACTTTCACCCAGTCGTTCGCGCCTGCCAAAACCGCTTCGATTTCGGAAACGGGCAGGTCTTTTTTCAGTTTCAGGGTGATGGCTTGGCTGTGGCAGCGCATAGAGCCGATGCGGACGCACAAGCCGTCGATTACGGTCGGATTGTCGCTGCGGCCGAGGATTTTGTTGGTTTCCACGCCGCCTTTCCATTCTTCTTTGGACTGACCGTTGCCCAAATCCACGTCAATCCACGGAATCAGGCTGCCGGCTAGCGGTACGCCGAAGTTGGCTTTCGGATAGTCTTCGCTGCGCAGGAAATCGGACACTTTGCGGTCGATGTCGAGAATCGCGCTGGAAGGGTCGGCAAGCTCGTCCGCTACTTTGGCGTGAATCGCGCCCATGCCGCTGATGAGTTCGCGCATGTTTTTCGCGCCCGCGCCGGAAGCGGCTTGGTAGGTCATGCTGGTCGCCCATTCGACCAAATCGTTTTGGAACAGGCCGCCCAGCGCCATCAGCATCAGGGAGACGGTGCAGTTGCCGCCGATGTAGTTTTTCACGCCGTTTTTGAGGCCGTTGTCGATGACGTTTCGGTTGACGGGGTCGAGGACGATAATCGCGTCGTCTTTCATGCGCAGGGAGGACGCCGCGTCAATCCAGTAGCCGCTCCAGCCGTTGTCGCGCAAGGGTTGGAAAACGGATTTGGTGTAATCGCCGCCTTGGCAGGTTACGATGATGTCCATTTTCGCCAGCTCGGCAACGTCGTTCGCGTCCAATAATGTTTTAGCCGCCTGACCGAAATCAGGTGCCGCGCCGCCGACGTTGGAAGTGGTGAAGAAGAACGCTTCGGGAATGTGGGCGAAGTCGTTTTCTTCTCGCATACGCTGCATCAAAACCGAACCGACCATGCCGCGCCAGCCGACGAAACCTACTTTCATGTTGAACTCCTTAGGGGGAAATTGTTAACAAATTTCTGAATAGGGGAAAAGGAAGAGTTTTAAACCTGTTTGAGGGAAATGTAAAGTTTTTTATAGTGAACCCACTTTAAATCGAAAAAGCTGCAAATGCCCCCAGCAATCTGATTAGTGCTTTGGCATTTTTAAAGATTAAAAATAAAATTGTCGTATAAAGGTTAATTAATTAATAAATAGCAAAGCAGCATTCACAAGCCAAAACCGGTTAAATATGGAACATCTTTATCTAACTTTATCCTCCCTTATGTTTGCAAATGCCCGTAAATCCAGCATAATTAAGGTTTTTAGAACACGATAAGGCTGATTTCATGAGCGACGGCGCATCCCTTTCCCGCCGGCTTCCCGACGAAGAGTCTACACTCAAACTGGGCGGGAGTTGGGCAAAATCGCTGCTCGCGCCATTGGTCATCCATCTGCAAGGCGATTTGGGCGCGGGAAAAACCACGTTTACGCGCGGCATCCTGCGCGGACTCGGACACACCGGCGCGGTCAAAAGCCCGACCTACGCCATCGTCGAATCCTACCCGCTGGAAGCGTTCACGCTCCATCATTTCGACCTCTACCGCTTTGCCTCGCCCGAAGAATGGGAAGATGCGGGTCTGGACGACCTGTTCTCTCCTGACAGTGTCTGCATCATCGAGTGGCCGCAACAGGGCGGCGCATTCACCCCGCCCGCAGACATCACCGTATCCCTGAATCACGCCGCGCAGGGCAGGACCTGCACCGCTACCGCACACACCGCCAACGGACAAAAAAGTTTAGAAGCATGGTTAAATTCAAACTGACACGAAGACAAGTCGTCCGCCAAACTGCCGGACTGTTGTTCACCCTCACGCCGATTGCCTCCGCCCTCGCCAAAGCCGCGCCGCCCGCCCAATTCGTCGCCGCCCGTATTTGGCCTTCGCACGCCTATACCCGTATCACCATCGAAAGCTCGCGCGCGCTGCAATATCAGCATTTTGCCTTGGAAAACCCCGGCAGGCTCGTCGTCGACATCCAAAACGCCAACATCAACAGCGTCCTGCAAGGCATTTCCGGTAAAGTCCTGCCCGACGACCCCTACATCCGCAGCATCCGCGCCGGACAAAACACCCCGACGACCGTGCGCGTTGTGATCGACCTCAAGCAAAACGCCCATCCGCAAGTCTTCTCGCTTGCCCCTGTCGGCGGCTTTAAAAACCGCCTCGTGATCGACCTTTATCCGCACGGCGTCGATGCCAACGACCCGATGATGGCGCTGCTCAACGGCAATCCGCCGAAACGCATGCAAACGCAACGTCCTGCCGAGCGCACGAACATTGCCCAAGACACGCCTGCACGTTCCAACCGCGGCGGTCGCCGTCCTGTCGTTATGATAGACCCCGGTCACGGCGGTGAAGACCCCGGCGCCATTGGTCCGAGCGGCTTGAAAGAGAAAAACGTCGTTCTCTCCATCGCCCGCGAAGCCAAAAAACGCCTCGAAGGCATAGGCTACACCGTTTACATGACCCGCAACGAAGACATCTTCATCCCGTTGGCCGTACGCGTCGCCAAAGCCCGCGCCCGCAATGCCGACGTGTTCGTCTCCATCCACGCCGATGCCTTTACCAGCCCGTCTGCGCGCGGTACCGGCGTGTATATGCTCAACACCAAAGGTGCGACCAGCTCCGCCGCCAGATTCCTCGCCCAAACCCAAAACAACGCCGACGCCATCGGCGGCGTCCTTAAAAGCGGCAACCGCAGCGTCGATAACGCCATTCTCGACATGACCCAAACCGCCACCATGCGCGACAGCCGCATACTCGGACATTCCGTCCTGACCGAATTGGGCAAACTCAACCAGCTCCACAAAGGCCGCGTTGACGAAGCCAACTTCGCCGTCCTGCGCGCGCCTGATATTCCGTCTATCCTTGTCGAAACCGCCTTCCTGTCCAACCCCACCGAAGAGCGGCTGCTCGGCAGCGATTCCTTCCGCCGCCAATGCGCCGACGCCATCGCCACCGGCATCCAAAAATACGTCAATACCGCCGTATTGCGCAGAGGATAAGCTGGGTTTTCCGGAAAAGATAAAAGGTCGTCTGAAACTTTGAAATCGGTTTTCAGACGACCTTTTATTTTTTACGTCATTCCTTAAAAAATAATGTGCATTCGAATTCATACCGAATTGCGCAACAAGCCCTAAACGCAAAAAACAATAACGTCCACATCCGGCAACTCACCCTGCCCTTGGGCAATGGCAAGGCCGTCTGAAATTCCCAGAGCCGCCCGAAACGCAACTTAAATCTGTTTTCCGCTTGCCAAGCCTGTTAATTTTTTTTACGATACAGCCATAGATTGTAAACAAAGGCCACAAGCCGATTGTTTTTTTCAGACGACATTACCCCTGTCAGACCTCATTTCTATAACCGTATGCCGCCAAGCGGCTGTTTCATACCACATCAAAGCAAGAGGTATCAAAGTGTCTGATTCCAAAACAAACGAACGCGCGACGTTTAACAACCGCCGCGCGTTTATGGTTGCCGCCATCGGCTCTGCCGTCGGCTTGGGCAATATCTGGCGTTTCCCCTACATCGCCTTCGAAAACGGCGGCGGCGCATTTCTCCTACCCTATCTGGTCGCGCTCTTGACTGCGGGCATCCCGCTGCTGCTGCTCGACTACGCCATCGGCCACCGCTACCGCGGCTCTGCTCCGCTGGCTTTCCGCCGTCTCGGCCGCTGGTTCGAGCCTGTGGGCTGGTGGAACGTGATGACCAACGTCATCATCTGTATCTACTACGCAGTCATCATCGGCTGGTCGGCAAGCTATGCGTATTACTCGTTGAACGCGGCATGGGGCGCAGATCCGCAGGCGTTTTTCTTTAAAGACTTTTTGAATATGGCAGGTCCTGAAGCCTTAGGCTTGGATTTTGTCGGCAAAGTCGTCGGCCCGCTGATCGGCGTATGGCTGTTTACCTGCATCATCATGGCTTTAGGCGTACAAAAGGGCGTGGCGGGTGCATCATCATTCTTCATGCCGCTGCTTTTGATTATGTTCATCATCATGGTCGGCATCTCGCTGACGCTGCCGGGCGCGGCGAAGGGCTTGGACGCACTGTTTACGCCCGACTGGTCCAAACTTTCCGATCCTAAAGTCTGGGTCGCCGCATACGGTCAGATTTTCTTCTCACTCTCCATCTGCTTCGGCATCATGATAACTTACTCTTCCTACCTGAAGAAAAAAACCGACTTGGGCGGTACCGGCTTGGTTGTCGGCTTTGCCAACAGCAGCTTTGAATTGCTTGCCGGCATCGGCGTATTCGCCGCACTGGGCTTTATGGCGCAAGCCAAAGGACAAGCCGTCAGCGAAGTCGCTTCCAGCGGCATCGGTCTGGCATTCATCGCCTTCCCGACCATCATCAACCAAGCCGGCACAATGGGCGCAATCATCGGCATATTGTTCTTCGGTTCGCTGGTATTCGCAGGCATTACCTCGATGATTTCCATCGTCGAAGTCATCGTTGCCGCCATTCAGGACAAATTGAACATCGGCCGCGTCAATGCCACCCTGCTCGTCTGCATTCCGATGGGCATTATCTCCACCCTGCTCTTCGGCACGACCACCGGCCTGCCCGTTTTGGATGTCATGGACAAATTCGTCAACACCTACGGCATCGTCGCTGTCGGCTTTGTTTATGTATTGGCCATCGTCGCCCTGCGCAAGCTGCCTGAACTGCGCAACCACCTGAACGCGCTCTCCTCCGTCCGCGTCGGTGCGATTTGGACTGCCTGCGTCATCTTTACCGTCATCATGCTCGGTTATATGTTGTACCAAGACACCAGCGGCCTGCTTAAAGAGAACTACTCGAACTATCCCGACGATTTCCTCAATATCTTCGGCTGGGGTATGTCGATCGGTCTGTTTGTCTTTTCTGTCATTCTGTCGCTGCTGCCTTGGAAACACGGTCAGAACTTCAACGTCAAAGACGAACACGAACATGAACAAGGAGATCAAGAATGAGTACTTCAGCCATCATCATGATGATTATCGCACTCGTCGTCATCTGGGGCGGATTCATCCTTTCCGTATGGCGGCTGCCTGAAGAATAGGCTTTTTCCAACAAGTATTGCAAAGACCGCACAGGTCGTCTGAAAACCCGACACCCCGAAACCGCATGACGGCCTCGGGGTGTTTTATTAATACAAAATCTAAAATCCTAAAAGCCCTTCAATCCATTTAATCCTTTAGCCCGGCAAGCGAACCGCACAAAAGCAACATTTGTTTACGCTAATTTTCCACAGGCGGGCGAAATGTAAACAAAGGACTGATTATAATGAGAATACTCCGGCACCAGCCGTGATTCACAAAAGGACGAAATCATGACTATGAAACCAATCATGGCGGTACTGCTCGCCGCCAGTCTCAGCCTTCCCGCCATCGATGCGCAAGCCCGGGGGACTGAAAACCGGAAAAAAGCCACCATCGCCGGCGCGGCCGCAGGCGCAGCTTTGGGCGGCTTGGTGGGCAAAAACACAAAAAGTGCCGTTATAGGCGCTGTCGCCGGCGGTTTGGCGGGCAACGCCTACGCCCACCGCAATAAAAAAATGAACCAAAAAGATAGAGACGAGTACGAAGACCGTTATCGCTACGATGACCGTTACCGCTACGACGACTACTACCGCTATGATCGTGATCGCGACGACGACTATGATTACTACCGTCATGAGAAACGTTACAAAAAACACAAACACCACCATCGCAAGTACCGCGACTGGGATGATGATTACTACGATTATGACGACGATTAACTCCATCGTCTGAATATCTGAAAAAGGTCGTCTGAAAATACACTTTCAGACGACCTTTCCTATTTCAAATTCAAACAAGCAAAACTCCACCACTTCATCACGGCTCCGCCATTTCCAACGCCTGTTTGATGTCCACGGCGACGACGCGCGATACGCCTTTTTCCTGCATGGTTACGCCGACGAGCTGCTCCGCCATTTCCATGGTCAGGCGGTTGTGGGAGATGTAGAGGAACTGGGTTTGCGCCGACATTTCTTTGACCAGGTTGCAGAAACGCGAGGTGTTGGCGTCGTCCAGCGGGGCATCGACTTCGTCCAGAAGGCAGAAGGGGGCGGGGTTGAGGCTGAACAGGGCGAACACGAGGCTCATGGCGGTGAGGGCTTTTTCGCCGCCGGAGAGGAGGTGGATGGTGCTGTTTTTCTTGCCGGGCGGGCGCGCCATGATGGACACGCCGGCGGTCAGAAGGTCGTCGCCTATCATTTTGAGGGTGGCTTCGCCGCCGCCGAACAGGGTGGGGAAGAAGGTTTGGACTTTGCCGTTGACGGCGTCGAAGGTTTCTTTGAAACGCGCTTTGGTTTTGTCGTCGATTTGGGCGATGGCTTCTTCCAAAAGGGTGATGGCGGCCTGCACGTCTTCGCTCTGGCTGCGGTAGTAACCGTCGCGTTCGCGCACTTCTTCGAGTTCTTGCAGGGCGGCGAGGTTGACGGCGCCGAGGGCTTCGATTTGCTGGGTGAGGCTGCCGATGCTGCTGTTCAATACTTTCGGCGATTCTTTCGCCAACGCTTCGAGCGCGTCTAAATCGGCGGCGCGTTCGATCAGGTTTTGATGGTAGCGTTTGGCGTTAATCAGGGCTTCCTGCTGCTGCAACAGGGCGGTTTGGGTAGCGGCCTGAAGCTGCGGCAGCTTGGTTTGCAGGGTTTGTACGCGGGCGTATTGCTCCCTGCCCTGCTCCTGAATCTGCGCGAGTTTGTCCTGCACGGCGATGTACTCTTCGTCCAGCGTGTGCACGGCTTCGGTCAGCTCGTCGAGCTTGATGTGCTGCTCGTCGTTTTGGAACTCGGTTTCATAGGCGAGGGCAAGCTCTTGCTGGCGTTCCTGCCAGTCTAGGGTTTGCTGTTCGAGTCGGGCGATTTGCTGTTGGTAGTTTTGTTTTTGCTGGTTGAGCTTGTGGACGGCGACTTCGGCAAGCCCGTATTGGCGGTTGGCTTCCAGCAGGGCAAGCTGCGCCTGTTTCAGACGGCCTTGCTGCTCTTGGCGGCTGTGCGCGGTGGTTTGCTGTTGGTGTTCGAGTTCGGCGGCGGCTTCCTGCAAAGTAACGATGTCGTCTGAAAGCCCGTCGGACGTGTGTTGCAACACGGTCTGCTCTTCTGCCAACTGCGCCAGTTCGCGCTCGATGTGTTCGCGGCGGATTTGCCCTTGGTTGGTGCGCGCCAAGAGTTCGGCGGCGCGTTGCTGCGCTTGGCTGTATTGGCGCGTGTGCTGCTGTTGCTGCTGCATCAGGTTTTTATGTTGCACTTCAGACGAGCGCACAGCGACCTCCGCCTGTTTGAACGCGGCTTCGGCGGCGGAAAGTTCGGGGGCGAGGTTGTCCAGTTCGGACGCGATGCCGTCAAGGCGCGCTTTTTGGGCAATCAGGCTTTCCTGCGCGGGTTTGGCATAGAGCAGGACACTGACTTTATCGACCTGATGGCCTTCGGGCGTAAGCCAGATTTGGTGTGCGCCCAAATCGCTTTGATGCGCGAGGGCGTAACTCAAATCGGGCGCACACAATACGCCGTCAAGCCAGTGGTGCAACGCCGTCTGAAACGGCGGCTGCGCTTGGATTTGGTTCAGCAATGCCTGTACGGGCAGGGATTTTTTGATGCCGCCGGAGAGGCCGTCTGAAAGCCATGCCGCCTGCCCCTGCGGCAAAGGCGCGGGCGGAACGAAGCCAGACGGTACGCTGCGGGCGTGCAGGCGTTCGGCAAGGATGACGGACAAGGCGTGCTGCCACTCGGCGGGCGCGGTGATGTGTTGCCACAGTTGCGGCGCGGCGGCGTGGTCGGTTGCCTGCCAGAAGTCGGCGGCTTCCTGCTGTTGCGACAGGATTTGCGACAACGCCTGCTGCTGCGCCTGCAAAGTGATGTGTTGCTGCTTCAGGCTTTGGAAGCGGTTTGAGGTCGTCTGAAACGCCTCGCGTGCCGCGTGCAAGGCTTCTTCGGCGGCGATGATTTGTTCTTCGTAATGCTCTTGCTGGCTTTGCAACAAGGCGGCGGCTTCCTGCGCGGCGGCAGTTTCGGCTTCATCGGGCAGGTTCAGGGCTTGGTTTTCCTGCTTCAGACGGCCTTTGCGCTCTTCGTGCTTGGCAACAGTTTGCTCGGCATGGGCAAGCTGCTGCTGTTTCAACGCCAGTTCGCGGCGGATGCGGTTTGCCTCGTCCTGCTGGGTTTGGAAGGCGGCGTTGAGCGTGGCTTGGGCTTCTTCCAATTCGGGCAGACGCTCTTCGTGTTCGGCAACCTGCATCGCCCATTCCGCCAATTCGGTTTGCTTTTCTTCCGCCTGCAACTCGTTTTCTTCAAGCTGCACGCGGATTTGCTGCTGCTCCTGATGGATGCGCTGCATCTGCGCCTGCGCTGCCTGTTTGTCGCGTTCGATGCGTTGGTGCAGGTTTTGCTGATGGCGGATTTGTTCTTCCAAACGGGCAATCTGCTCGCGCAACACGCCGCGTTTGTTGCTCAATTCGTGTACCGCCTGCTGCTGCGACTGTTCGGCGGTCTGCAAGGCGTGTACTTCGTCGTTTAACGCCTGAACCTGCGCGGCGGTTTCGTCCTGCTGCGCCTGCAAAGACTGATGCTGCGTGGTCGCCTTATCGGCGGCGGCAAGCGATTGCTGCCATTGGGCGTAATCGAGCAAATCCTGTTGTTGGTTCAACTGCGCGGTCAGGGATTTGTAGCGTTCGGCGGTTTCCGCCTGTTTTTCCAGCTTTTCCACCTGACGCGCCAACTCGTTCTGCAAATCGCCCAAACGCTGCAAATGCTCGCGCGTGTCTTTCAGACGACCTTCCGTCTCCTTGCGGCGTTCCTTATATTTGGACACGCCCGCCGCCTCCTCGATATAAGCGCGCAACTCCTCCGGCCGCGCTTCGATGATGCGCGAAATCATCCCCTGCTCGATAACGGCATAACCGCGCGCGCCCACGCCCGTACCTAAAAACAAATCGGTAATGTCGCGGCGGCGCACGGTCTGATTATTGATGAAATACGTCGATTCACCCTGACGCGTCAGCTGCCGCTTGATGCTCACCTCGGCATACTGCCCCCACGCCCCCTGCAAACTGTGGTCGCTATTGTCAAACACCAGTTCCACCGAAGCCCTCGGCGCAGGACGGCGCGTCGCCGCACCGTTAAAAATCACGTCCTGCATACTCTCGCCACGGAGCTGCTTCGCCGAAGCCTCGCCCAACACCCAGCGCACCGCGTCAATCACATTCGACTTGCCGCAGCCGTTCGGCCCGATAACCGCAACAAGCTGCCCCGGAACATGAATCGTGGTCGGGTCGGTAAAAGATTTGAAGCCGGAGAGTTTGATGTGGGTCAGGCGCATGGGACAAGGACGGGGAGAAAAAATAAAGTGGGATTTTATACTAAAACATCTGACAAAAGGTCGTCTGAAACCCTGTTTCGAGGTTTCAGACGACCTTTGCTTTCAGACTTTCTTAACGGCGCGGCTTATTCTTTGCCGATGCCTTTATCCAGCCCCTGCGTCAGACCGTTGATGTCGCCGCCGTTCAGGCCCAATTCTTTCAAGAGGCCGTCAACCAGCGGGGCTTGGCTGCGGTAGCGCAGGGCACTGTTGACCATTTGGTCGGCGAGGCTGGCTTGTGTGGTTTGACCGTCCGACACGCCTTCGGAGCCGTTGGCAGCGCCGCTGAATCCGCCCAAGCCGTTGACTTGCAGAATCTTGATGTCGTCGATGTTTTCCATCGGACGCACGGATTCGCGGATGATGTCGGGCAGGTGTTTCAAGAGGGCGAGGCGCACTTGCATTTCGACTTGCTCGACGCTCAGCACGTTGGCGGCTTCGTTCACGGCGCGGGTACCTTCGGCATCGACTTTGTATTGCTGCTCTTGCGCTTGTGCCAACAGGACTTTGGCATCGGCTTCACCTTTGGCTTGCAGGCGTTGTTTCTCGGCTTCGGCTTCGGCGGCGATGCGCACGGCTTCGGCGCGGTCTTGCGCGGCCTGTTTCTCGGCTTCGGCGGCGACGGTGAGCGAAATCGCGTCTTTTTGCGCGGCTTCTTCGGCGGCAATCAGTTCGACGGCTTTGGCACGTTCGGCGCGTTCGGTTTCGCGTACGGTAATCACGCTCTCTTCTTCACGAACGGCGGCGGCGCGGGCTTTGTCGGCTTCGGCTTTGGCTTCGGATTCGGCACGCGATTTCTCGGCAACGGCGATGGCGCGGTCTTGTTCGGCAAGCTCGATGGCTTTGCGGCGCTCAACTTCCGCCTGCTCGACGGCTTGGGCTTTGCGGATGTCTTCGTTTTTAATGTCGCGTTCGGCGGCGATGCGTTTCAAATCCACTTCGCGCTCGGCGGCGATTTTAGCTTCTTCCGCCTCGCGTTTTTTCTGCGCTTCCTGCTCGGCGATGCTGGCTTCCTGTTCGGCGCGGCGCACGGAGATTTCGCGTTCTTGTTCGAGTTTGGCGTATTCTTCTTCGCGCGAGATTTTCAGGCGTTGCTGCTCGGCTTCGAGGTTTTTGGTTTTAATCGCCAAATCGGTGTCTTGTTCGATTTCGTTGCGTTTTTTGCGGCGGCCTTCGATGGTTTCGGTCAGTTTGGTCAGACCTTCCGCGTCAAAGGCATTTTGTGGGTTGAAAAACTCAAAGCTGGTTTGGTCGAGGCCGGTCAGGGAGACGGTTTCAAGTTCGAGGCCGTTTTTAAACAAATCTTCGCTCACGACTTGTTGTACTTTCTGAACGAAATCAACACGTTTTTCATGCAGCTCTTCCATCGCCATTTCGGCGGCGACGGCGCGCAGGGCATCGACGAATTTACCTTCGACGAGGTCTTTCAATTCGTCGGGCGACATGGTTTTCATACCCAGCGTTTGCGCGGCGGTGGCAATGCTCTCGGCGCTGGGTTTGACGCGGACGTAAAATTCCGCCATCACATCGACGCGCATCCGGTCACGGGTAATCAACGCCTGCTGCGCCGCGCGGCGCACTTCGAGGCGCAATGTGTTCATGTTGACGGGGATGATTTCGTGCAGCACGGGCAGCACCATCGCGCCGCCGTTCATGATGACTTTTTCGCCGCCAAAACCGGTACGGACGAAGGAGACTTCTTTGCTGGCGCGGCGGTACAGGCGGGTGAGGATGAGGCCGAGTACGAACAGCGCGACGAGTATGACGCCGGCGATGATGCCGATGGAAACTAAGTTCATGGGTTTTCCTTTCTTGTTGTCGATATACCCTTGAGGGGCGCGGGTTCAGACGGTTTTTTTAGGGTTTGGGGTCGTCTGAAAGGTTAAAAATTTTGGGTTTTAAATGTAGGTCGGATTCTTGAATCCGATAATTTCGGTTATGTGTAATACGGCTGAAGCGGAGCGGTTCGTCGGATTCAAGAATCCGACCTACCAAGCTAATTATCAACCGTATGAAAAGCAGTCAAAAACTCATTTCTTTTTAATAAGAACATCTTATGTTCAGGTGCATTCAACGGCTTTTTATTTTCAGAGAATGCTGGAGCAATGCAACCCCATTCACCATTTCGTGCAAAATAAATAACAAAATCAATCTTAATTTCCCCCCATTGATTCGATACTTCTTGCTTCTTACCCTTATTAGCATCTACTGTCTTGATTTGGATACGGAAATAACGTTTTCCGTCCGAAATTAAAATATCCGTTTTATGCCCATGATCCAAAACTGGGGTAAAAACCTGCCACCCATCTTGCATTAACCAAACAACTACCTGATTCTCAAAAGATGTATTCAACAAAGCCTGCTTAAGTCCGTCAGAAATTGCGTCTAATCTTCTTGGCATTTCATTTTTCCTTTTTTGTGAGTTAAAACGATAAATTTTTTTAAAATTATGCTGATAGCGGTCATTTGAAAAACAAACTGATCAAGCAAACCGTAGCGAGGGCTTTGCCCGCGACCTACCTGCCGTTTGAATCAAACGATAATCCGAGATGTTTGCTTCGTGGACGAAGCCCACGCTACGGACTACTTGAGGGGCGTCGGTTCAGACGGTTTTTTAGGGTTTGGGGTCGTCTGAAAGGTTAAAAATAGCGGTTTTAAAGGTAGGTCGGATTCTTGCAATCCGACAATTTCGGTTATGTGCAATACGGCTGAAGCGGAACGATTCATCGGATTCAAGAATCCGACCTACCGAGCTTATACCTTGAATACCACTGCCAACCTGTTAATTCAATAAATGCGTTTTGGGAAGCTGTTGTACAAATATTGTGCCTTCCTAAGCCCAGCAGCCCGCCGGTTAATGTTGTTCCTTTGCGTTCGGTAATCAGACTGACTCCGACGATGTTCCGTATATGGTCAAACTTCCTGTAAGCCCCGTCATGTCCGCCTTGATAACGGATGCGTCCGAATGCACCGTAAATAATCAATTTTTCGCGATCAATATAAATCGATTTTCGGGTTGTCAGCCCGCACCACCAACGTTCCGCACGCCACAACCACCATAGCGTAAGTACAATAGCCAGCAGCCAAGTCATATTGCTAGAAAACGATAGATCCATCCATTTCACTATCTTCAGCCAGAGACCGCCCACGCCGATGAGGCCGAACAAGGAAGCAACCAAGGGTTGAAACAACAAACCTCTAAATAACGAATGTTTAAACAGCAGTCCGTCGCCGACAACGATAACCCCTCGGGGCAGTTTGTTTTTCAACGCTTCGATGCGGGATTGCATATCACGCTCAGGCTGCGCCAAATGATCCATATCTATCCCTGTTTTGTTTTTCTAATCTGATAAAAATGATGGTTCATTGCAAACCGGCGTTTATCTTTTCAGACGACCTCAATCCACCAAACTCCCGCTCGGATTCAAAATCGCTTTAAACGTATTTCCCTCCAGCGACACCAGCAACACCGTGTCGCCCTGTTTTAACACTTCGTCGGAATCCGGTTCCGCCATCACATAATGCTGTTGACCATACACATCCTTCACCCGCACCTGCGCCGCGCTGCCTGCCCGCGCCTCGCCCAGCACTACCGTGCCGATGCGTCCGATCAGGCTTTCCTGCGAAACGGCGGTAGTTTCGTCTTTGGGCATGATTTTGTACAGTCCGCCCGCCGTCAGGCGCACCAGCGGCAGCGAAAGGAACCACACGGCGACTGCCGCCAGCCATCCGTTCAGATAGCTGCCGAACACGGCGGCAAAGGTCATCTGAAAGAGATAACCCGTCAGTCCGTACACGGCAAGGAACACGACCATCAGCATCAACACCGGCACGCGTCCGACATACAGCCAGCTTAAAAACCTGACGAACACGCCTGCGTCCGCTGCGTCCAGCCCGACTTCGGCGTGCGCGGTTTCGGTCAGGCTGTCGGGCAGCAGGTTGTCCAGCCAGTCGCTGATGCCGCCCGCCAGCATGGAGATGACTTCCAACACGCCGAGCAAAACCATCAGCGCGATGGCGATGCCGAAGATTTCTGTTTCGGGGGCGTTGATTAAATTCCACATTATTGTGTTCCTTTTTATTCTTGCATTTCAAAGGGGTATTGGGTTTTCAGACGACCTATCTCTTTGCTCTCAATTTCGGCGGAGTAGGTGTGTTTTCTGCTTATTTTTAAATTTTTTCAATCATTTACCGTTCGCGGCAATAAGACCGTATCAGCCTTAAAACGTCGGTTCTATTCGAGCCAGAAATAGGCAGATACGCCGGCCATCACGCTGATGCTCAGCCACAGCAGGATTTTGGTTTCCGCCCATACGTCATCCCAATACCGCCCCCGCAGCGCGCTGATAATGTCGGGTGTGCAATAGAATTCGACGCATTCGACAAATTCTTCCCAATCCTTAAACATCACAAAGTAAAGCAATACGGCGGTTAGCAAACCGATCAAAATGGCAAAAATCATCAAATTCCCCTATTTTTCAGACGACCTGTGCGTATCGTAAAGAAAGGTCGTCTGAAACCGCTCCTAACTTTTCCCTAAGTCCTGCGTGTTTAAATGTCTATACCGACAACAGACGCAAAGGGAACGAAATGAAACATTCTCAGTCGCAATATACAAAACCGTCCAAACCGCTTTTGAAAAAATTGCTGCTTCCTGTCGCCGCTGTTTGCGCCATTTTTCTTGCAGCAGAAGGTTTTGACCTTTACGAAGACTACGCCCAATACCGCATGGAGACAGACCCGGCGTTCGCACAACACCACGACCGCGCTTTGTCCATCCTGCACAGCAGGGGCTACGAAGTCCACGATTCCGACACCGACCTCTATTGGGCAAGACCCGTTTTGGAATTTGAGGCCTACAAAGGCAGCTTGGAATACAAAATCGTGATGTCTTATCCCGATTTAAACATTCTCGTAGAACGCGTCGATTTATAATCCGCTTCCGAATATTCTTGATTTGACTTACCCCACGTCCCGAAAGGATACGACATGAAAAAACTCTTACCGGCATTACTCTTAGGCAGCATCGCACTGACCGCTTGCGCCGCCCCTTACCCTTACGACGACTACCGTGCCGACCGCTACGAACAGCGTTATGACCGTTACGACGACCGCTATGATGACCGTTATGAGCGCGATTACGACCGTTATGACGACTACCGTTACCGCGACGGCAAGTATTACGATGACGACTACATCGAACACCAAATTTACAGCGATCCGTCTTTCGAGCAAAAACGCGCACAAGTGATGCGGATTCTCGAACGACGCGGCTACCAAGTTCACGAAATCGAAGCCGATGACCGCCGCGGCCGCCCCGTATTGAAAGCCGAAGCCTTCAAAAACGGACGTGAATACGACATCGTTTTCTCATGGCCGGATTTACGCATCATCAGCGAACGCATCGACTACTGATTTGTTCCGCCATACGCCGCAAGGACAAGCTCCGCGCGGCGTTTTGCTTTTCAGACGACCTTTCCGATAGAGAGGGTCGTCTGAAAACTTGGTTTATTTTATATAACGAAGAAATGCAATCAAATTTTCATAAAACATCCAAACCCAAAAAATATATGCAATTAGAAACGGGCGGTACTTGAGGGAATTTTTGAACTTTATCCGGCTATGGCATTTCTCCTCTAATAAATCTAAGAGTTTTTGCCGCTCCGACTCTCCACAACCTTCCGAAATCTCTGCTTTCAGCATTTTTATGGCTTTTTTGATATGGATTTTCCAGACATCCACAATCAATTTTCCGTCATATTTTGCCTTCAAGTCATCCGTAATAACAACAACATAGAATCCCACGATTAAAATAGCAGCAACTATTGCGGGAGTGGGGTGATTATCACTAAGAGACCAAACCGCAACAGTCGACAACAGCAACCATGAAGCATGGTGATTCAACATCTTATGGTAGTAAGCAATCTGCTCATCAAGCTCATGAATCTTATCAACAAAATTCATCTTATTTCCCCGCCTTCAACGCTGCCAATCGTTCGGCAATACGGTTGTTGCGGCTCAAGTCTTCCAATTCCTTCAATTTTGCCAACTGCGCCGCATCGGTGCTGCTGTGCACCGCGTTTTGACGACCCATCACGCGGTCGAAGGCGTTGCCGCTTTTTTCGGCATCACGGGCGATGCGGTTGAGGTCGCTGCCGCCTGCCGCTGCTTTGCCCGCGCCCGTGCTTTGCTGCGCGCCAGTCTTGCAACTGCTGCTGCATCTCGCGTTTTTTTGCCTGCAAGGCGGCGATAAAGCCCTCAAGTTCTTTTTCCTGCGCGGCGCAGTCGGCGATGGTGTTTTCCAAAACAGGCAGACGCGCTTCGATGTCCATTTGTTCGGCGATGCCCGCCTCGGCAAGGTCGTCGCGCCCAGCGGCTACGGCGGCTTGCAGGTTGGCATCGATGGCTTCGTGGCGGTTGCTCTCGTCCGCCATTTTCTTGGCGGCAAGGTGTTTCTGCGCCAACACTTTGCCCAATTCTGCACGCACTTCGTCCACCGCCCGCTCAATTTCGCGGATGCTCTCGTTCATAACCGCCTCAGGCGCAAGGTTCTCCGCCGCATCAATCAGGGCATGAAAACCACCGCTCACCAGACGGCCCACTCTGCGGGATAGGGTTTCGCTCATTTGGATTTTCCTTTCAGTTTTTCTTTTCGATAAAACACATACAAACTGCCGCAAGCGGCCAGATACATGCCATAACAGACCAAGCGGTCAAACCAAGGCTCAAGCCGCTTATCTTTCAATGCAACAGCCAATTGTTCCGGCGGTACAACCAACACTTGATGTCTGCCATTCTCTACATATTCTATCTGCTGTATCACCAAACCCTGTGGCGTGTCTCGATAGCTTAACGGCGTATAGAAGCGGAAGCCTTCAATGCTGATGATTTTTTCCGGACGGTGGTTATAGAAAAACTTGAGTCCTTGCCCGTCAACAAACCGAGCAGTATTCACGGAATAATGCTTCCCACCATACTCCAGTGCGGCAAAGGGAGGGCGTTTGGGTGGAATATATTGAATATCGCCACTCAGGTGCACAGCTTCTTCACGTACAGGCTGGAACAGACTTAGTGCCATCGTACTGCCCACTAAAACCAGTGGTACACTTAGCATTATCACGGCGGCAATTAAATCTGTTTTGCTTATTTTGGGTATCATGCGTCCACTTTTCTCACTGCCGTACTCCATTTTTCATTCAGCCTTTCCTTCACGCCTCAAACTTCGCCCGCCTGCTGCACAATCTTCGCCAGTTTCAAAGTGTTTTCAAGCTGTTGCAGCACGGTATCGTCGTATGCCGCGCCTTTGCCGGTTACGGCGAGTTGCAAGATGCTGTCGGTCAGGCGGACGATGCGCCACATCAGTTCGCGTTCGTATTTTTTCAAATCGTCGAGGTCGGCTTCTTCGGGCAGGTCGGCGGCAAGCGTCGCGCCCAAATCGGGCAGCTGCTCAAACAAGCGAGCGACGATATGCGAATGCGCCCCCGCCTGCTTTTCCGCGTGCAGCACATCATGTTTCGCCGCTTGGAAAAACTGCTCCTGCGCCGTCAACGCGGAACCGTAATCGCGCGTCTGCGTATGCGCCAAACGCGCCTGCTTGAGCAGCTCGCGGATTTTTTCAGACGGCGTATTCGCGCCTTCGATTTTTAATTCGGCAATAAAATCAGCGTCTTCCTGAGTGATTCGCACGCTAACGGGGATACGGTTTGTCGCATTCATATTCGTTTGATTTGTTTTGTATTCATTTGAATACAAATGTACAACATGAAATGACAAGATGCAATGTTTAAAACAGTTTAATTATGTAAATACCGGCCCATCTGAGAAATCATCCCTATCCGCCTCTTGTTTTCAGACGACCCTAACCCCTTATAAATACAAACAATCGACACATCCAAAGCCATAACAAATGCCGTATAATCAAGCCCCAAGTTTATCCAGCCCTTAAGGTCGTCTGAAAACCATGCACTCAACTTACGCTACCGTACAGCGCGATTTGCTCGAAGCCAATCACCTTTCCCCTGAGCTGCTCGCCAAAAGCCTGAGCATCATCGGCGCGCATCACGTCGATTACGCCGACATCTACTGCCAGCGCACTGCTTTTGAGAGCTGGCATTTGGAAGAGGGTATCGTCAAATCGGGCAGTTTCCAAATCGATCAGGGCGTGGGTGTGCGTGCTGTTTCGGGCGAAAAAACCGCTTTTGCCTATGCGGACAGTTTGTGTATCGATTCGATCAACCGTTCCGCCCAAGCCGTCCGCGTTATCGGCGCGGCAAGTGAAGAAGCTTCTGTCAAAGTGCCATCCGTTGCACACGGTAAATCCGTCCATGCGACGCTGAATCCCATCATCGGTCTCGACTCCGCCGCCAAAGTTGCCTTGTTGAACAAAGTGGAAACGCTTGCCAAAGCCGCCGATCCGCGCATTGTGCAAGTGATGGCGGGACTGACCTGCGAATACGACATGATTTACATCGCCCGCCTCGACGGCAGACACGCCGCCGACATCCGTCCGATGGTGCGCCTGAACGTTACCGTCATCGCCAAACAGGGTGACCGGCGCGAACAGGGCAGCGCAGGCGGTGGCGGACGCTACGACTTGGCTTATTTCGATGAAACTTTGGTGCGGCAGTTTGTCGATTCAGCCGTCAAACAAGCCCTGATTAATCTTGAATCCCGCCCTGCACCCGCAGGCGAAATGACTGTTGTCTTGGGCAACGGCTGGCCGGGCGTATTGCTACACGAAGCGGTCGGACATGGCTTGGAAGGCGATTTCAACCGCAAAGAAACCAGCGTCTTTTCAGGCAGAGTCGGCGAGCGCGTTGCCGCCAAAGGCGTTACCGTCGTTGACCAAGGCGATATTGCCGACAGGCGCGGCTCGCTCAATATCGACGACGAAGGCAACGAAACGCGCCGCACCGTATTGATTGAAGACGGCATCTTGGTCGGCTATATGCAGGACGAAACCAACGCTCGCCTGATGGGTACGCAATCCACCGGCAACGGCCGCCGCGAAAGTTACGCCTCCGCCCCTATGCCGCGCATGACCAATACCTTTATGGGAAACGGTGGTTACGAACCCGACGAAATCATCGCGTCCATCGATAAAGGCATTTACGCCGTCAACTTCGGCGGCGGACAGGTGGACATCACCAGTGGCAAATTCGTCTTCAGCGCATCCGAAGCGTGGTGGGTCGAAGGCGGAAAACTGCAATATCCCGTCAAAGGCGCAACCATCATCGGCAACGGCCCTGAAGTGTTGAAACACGTCTCCATGATAGGTAACGATACTGCGTTGGACAGCGGTGTCGGCGTGTGCGGCAAAGACGGGCAGAGTGTTCCTGTCGGCGTCGGGCAACCGACCTTGCGGATTGATTCGGGACTGACCGTCGGCGGCAGTGAGATTTAAGGCAAGTAAAAACAAAACGTCGTCTGAAAACTGTATTTAGGGTTTTCAAGACGACGTTTTGTTTTCAGAAGGTTCAGGACTAAGCTTCATATTCAAAACACAATCTTCGCCTCCTCTCTCTTCTTCCATTGATATAATAATCACTTTTTCAGACGACCTTTCCCCATGAACATCACCCAAATCCTCTCCCAAGAACTCTCCGCCACCGCCGCGCAAATCACCGCCGCCGTCGAACTTTTGGACGACGGCGCGACCGTGCCGTTTATCGCCCGCTACCGCAAAGAAGCCACGGGCGGGCTGGACGATACGCAGCTGCGCCAGCTTGCCGAGCGGCTGCAATACCTGCGCGAGTTGGAAGAGCGCAAAGCCGTTGTTTTAAAAAGCATTGAAGAGCAAGGCAAGCTTTCAGACGACCTCAAGGCGCAAATCGAAGCCGCCGACAATAAAACCGCGCTGGAAGACCTGTATCTGCCCTACAAGCCCAAACGCCGCACCAAAGCGCAAATCGCGCGCGAACACGGTTTGCAGCCGCTGGCGGACGTGTTGCTTACCGAGCAGCCGCAGGACGTGGAAGCCGCCGCGCAGAGTTACCTGAACGAAAACGTCCCCGACACCAAAGCCGCGCTGGACGGCGCGCGCGCGATTCTGATGGAGCAGTTTGCCGAAGACGCGGAACTCATCGGCACACTGCGCGACAAGCTGTGGAACGAAGCCGAAATCCACGCGCAAGTCGTTGAAGGCAAAGAAACCGAAGGCGAAAAATTCAGCGATTATTTCGACCACCGCGAACCCGTGCGCGCCATGCCCAGCCACCGCGCGCTGGCGGTTTTGCGCGGCCGCAATGAAGGCATATTGAACATCGTGCTCAAATACCAACCCGACGACACGCCGATTACGCAGCAAAGCGAATACGAACAAATCATCGCCCGCCGTTTCAAGATTTCAGACGACCACAAATGGCTGCGCGACACCGTGCGCCTGACTTGGCGCGCGAAAATCTTTTTGTCGTTGGAACTTGAAGCCTTAGGCCGTCTGAAAGAAGCCGCCGACACCGATGCGATTACCGTGTTTGCCCGCAATCTCAAAGACTTGTTGCTTGCCGCGCCCGCCGGACGGCTGACCACGCTGGGCCTCGACCCCGGCTATCGCAACGGCGTGAAATGCGCTGTGGTGGACGACACGGGCAAGCTGCTGGATACCGTTATCGTCTATTTACATCAAGAAAACTATATGTTGGCAACGCTGTCGCGCCTGATTAAACAACACGGTGTGAAGCTCATCGCCATCGGCAACGGCACCGCCAGCCGCGAAACCGACAAAATCGCAGGCGAACTGGTGCGCGGAATGCCGGAAATGGGGCTGCACAAAATCGTCGTTTCCGAAGCCGGCGCGTCGATTTATTCCGCATCCGAATTGGCTGCGCGCGAGTTCCCCGACTTGGATGTTTCCCTGCGCGGCGCGGTGTCCATCGCCCGCAGGCTGCAAGACCCGCTCGCCGAGTTGGTCAAAATCGACCCCAAATCCATCGGCGTGGGCCAGTATCAGCACGATGTGAACCAAAGCCATCTCGCCAAATCGCTGGACGCGGTGGTCGAAGACTGCGTGAACGCCGTCGGCGTGGACGTAAACACCGCCTCCGCCCCGCTCTTGGCACGGATTTCCGGTTTAAATCAAACCCTTGCCCAAAACATCGTCGCCTACCGCGATGAAAACGGCGCGTTCGACAGCCGAAAAAAATTGCTAAAAGTACCGCGCTTGGGCGAAAAAACCTTCGAGCAGGCGGCGGGCTTTTTGCGGATTAACGGCGGCAAAGAGCCGCTGGACGCGAGTGCCGTCCACCCCGAAGCCTATCCCGTCGTCGCCAAAATACTGGCGCAACAAGGCATTACCGCCGCCGAACTCATAGGCAACCGCGAGCGCGTGAAGCAAATCAAAGCGTCCGATTTCACCGACGAACGCTTCGGCCTGCCGACCATTCTGGACATCCTGTCCGAGCTGGAAAAACCCGGCCGCGACCCGCGCGGCGAGTTTCAGACGGCCTCATTCGCCGAAGGCATCCACGAAATCAGCGACTTGCAAGTCGGCATGATACTCGAAGGCGTGGTTTCCAACGTCGCCAACTTCGGCGCGTTCGTGGACATCGGCGTCCATCAGGACGGCTTGGTGCACATCTCCGCCCTATCCAATAAATTCGTCCAAGACCCGCGCGAAGTCGTGAAAGCCGGCGACGTGGTGAAAGTGAAAGTGCTGGAAGTCGATGCCGCCAGAAAACGGATTGCGCTGACCATGCGCTTGGATGACGAACCGAGCGGCGCAACCAAAGGCAACAGGTCATCTGAAACCCGACATCAGGAACGCCGCGACCGAAAACCTCAACACAACGACCGCGCCCCAACCAATTCGGCGATGGCAGATGCGTTTGCGAAGTTGAAACGGTAACAGTAGTCTGAAGTGCTATTTAAATTAAAACCGTTTTGAAACAAATAAATAAAATTAAATTGTAAAAAAAAATCCCGTTTTTTATTCTATATCAAAGACGATATAGCAAAAA
>NZ_AEPF01000064.1 GCF_000193735.1 Neisseria sicca 4320 | reverse complement strand
CTCATTCAATTCCTATGCTTAAGCTATCTGCCCCTCTACTCTTAACCCCAACCAGAGACCTCAGACAAAGGCAACTCATCCAATTCCTATGCTTAAGCTATCTAACCCTCTACTCTTAAGTCCAACCTGAAGCTTCAAGCGAAGGCAACTCATCCAATTCCTATACTTAAGCTACCTG
>NZ_AEPF01000065.1 GCF_000193735.1 Neisseria sicca 4320 | reverse complement strand
GAATATGGTTTGCAGAAATATCAGTTGCGGCGGGTCTCTTATTATATTTTCGCGGGCAAAGCCCAGGCTACTTCAGTCGCTTGCAGATCCCCTTAAGTCGTCTGAAAAA
>NZ_AEPF01000066.1 GCF_000193735.1 Neisseria sicca 4320 | reverse complement strand
CAGGCTGAATTCTTCAAAGGCTATTTGCAGGTACAATGCTTACGTATTCACAACGTCCATTAGCGACACTCCTGTTTTTTAGCGGCGTTATTCACACGTATATATACTAATTCGTGAACATTTTCACTAGGTGCCGACCGCCAAGCTTCACTCGGTACTTTTCTGTACCAAGAAAATTGGGTGATTTTTACTCTAATTTTTCTACGTCCCTATATTGTACCGAGGTCATAGTAAAAATCAAAACGTAAATTTAACCCTCGGCCTTAACAAGTGCGTATGTCAACGACGGTACAGTGTATGTATTTTCTAAGGTTTTGCCATTGAATTTTTACGTGCTTTAGAGCGTTCGCATAGTCAACATTAAAGGGCCGGAGAAATACATTTCAACATCTAACTGGAA
>NZ_AEPF01000067.1 GCF_000193735.1 Neisseria sicca 4320 | reverse complement strand
CGTAATACCGAACAGTTCAACACTGAAATGAGTTTGTCGCTGGAAGGTATTGGCGCAGTGCTGCAAATGGATGATGACTACACCGTTATCAATTCGATGGTGGCAGGTGGTCCGGCAGCGAAGAGTAAAGCTATCAGCGTTGGTGACAAAATTGTCGGTGTTGGTCAAAACAGGCAAGCCGATGGTTGACGTGATTGGCTGGCGTCTTGATGATGTGGTTGCCTTAATTAAAGGGCCGAAGGGCAGTAAAGTTCGTCTGGAAATTTTACCTGCTGGTAAAGGGACCAAGACCCGTACTGTAACGTTGACCCGTGAACGTATTCGTCTCGAAGACCGCGCGGTTAAAATGTCGGTGAAGACCGTCGGTAAAGAGAA
>NZ_AEPF01000068.1 GCF_000193735.1 Neisseria sicca 4320 | reverse complement strand
ACATTGTCCTGTCCCCACTCTGTACGACGGGAATAGGGCCAGCTTAACAAACAAAAACGCCCGCTCCCTTCGGGGGCCGGACGTTTTTAGCTTGGCCATCGTATCACCTGCAATTTCACGAATACGCGGATAGATTTATTTTTTAGGTGCCGGGACGGCG
>NZ_AEPF01000069.1 GCF_000193735.1 Neisseria sicca 4320 | reverse complement strand
CGACCAGTCGTTCCAGCCTTTTGACCAGCCGTCCGTTGGCTTCTTCCGTATCACGGGCGATACGTTGGGATACCGAAACATAGATTTTTTGTTCGGCCTCGGCAATCTGTCCGTTGGCATACTGCGCCAGCTCTGCCAGCAGTTGCTCCCGGTACTTTTCCAGCTTGGCGGCGGCAGCGGTAATGTTGCCTTCTCGGACTTCCAGCTCCTCCAAAAATGCCAGCCTCTCTTCTGCTTGCTGCTCCGCAAAGGTGTCAAAGGCTTGACGGATAGACTGTTCCTGCATTAGCAACATTACTACGATTGGATCGTCTTCCGCAGCCTTGTTCCGGAGCGTCTGAACACTTCAGCAATAACTTCAGATGCCTTATTTTCCATCTTCCCCACCATTCAAAGCATTTGCCATCACCGGCAGGCTTTCCAGTTTGGCGAAAATATCGCGCTTCACGTTCCGGAGTCGCTGTTTGGGCATAAAAGTCATTTCTGTCGTAGCATCCACCTCATCAAAAGTCAGATGCAGTTTGGTCATTTGTTCAATGTCTTTGCCGTACGTGTCGGGATTACGTTTTTCCACACGTACAATACCGATAATGCGGTCTTTGTGCTTTTGGTAAACACCGAACTGTTCGAACGGTTTGCCAGCATTCTCCACTGCGCCGTGGAACTCGTTTAACCAAACTACTACTTCAGCATCGACGTCGTTCAAAATCCGTCCCAAACTTTCGATGCAGTCAACCTGTGCCTGTCCGCCTTCAATCGGCACATGAAGAATCAGGCGCACACCTGATTCCCGCAGCAGTTCGGCGATGTTATTTTCAGCGATATACGACATCAGTGGAATAAAAGTGTTGGAACCAGTATCGACAATACCTATACCGTCTTTTTCCAAGAACTGCTCAACCAGTCCGTCAAAATTACGAATATCCACGTTATTGTCCCGTGTCAGGATGTTGATTACTTGGACGTGCAACGGTTTGTACCGGCTCAACGTACGGTTGCTGGTATCGGTATCGTAGCAGTGTACTTCTACCTGATTAGCAGCCCTTGCCGCCACATATTGCGCGTATGAGGCACAGCAAAACGTTTTGCCACATCCGCCTTTACTCTGAACTATCAAATTTACTTCTTGCATATTTGTTCCAACCTTTCCTGATTGTCGTTTCATTATAAAAAATACCGTTTTTGCGGCCGTTTGGATTTTTTACACATCAAAATCCGCTTTTCAAACGGACTTTGGTCTGTAAAAAGCCCTGCGGACAGGAGTTGCCCGCAGGGAAAGAGCGTGTCGGACATCAGGAAAGGGCTTGCCCGAACACAGGAGGAAATAACAACCGAGATAATCTAACGGACATCAACCCAGCGTCCGCCATTTCGTTCTTCGCCGACGTAGCGTACTTTATCTCCCGCCGTCGTCCAGCCGTGATCGAAATAAGCCTTGCAATAACCCGGCTTGTCTGGGCGAATGTAGGTTTTCTTGACCGTTTGGCAGTTGTCCTCGACAACATATTTACGTCCCAAGCTGTATTTGGTCTTTTGTTCGCAAACCTTTTCCAACTTCGTATAGCGCATCATGCGGTTCAGTTCCTGCGCGTCGCAGCGACCCGCGCCCTCAGCAATCGCGTCTGTCAAACCCGCCATTTCAGCGTTTTCCGAACTTGCCGGACACATTTTGAGAAAATTTCGCCGCGCCTTGAGCGTATCGCCCAATTTCTTGTGTCGGATCGAAAAATACCGCTTAATTGAAGCCGTACACTCACTCGGACGATCGCCCGAAGACAGACACAAAACCGCCTCGCACGCCAAGCGAGTATCGCCCGTCAGTACATCGTCGGCAAAAGCCGCAGGAGCAGCCCCCAGCATGGCGGCAGCCAGCAAACCCAAAGATTTATTCATACACACACCTTTTTAAATTTCCGCCGAACAGCGGGTATTGAAATAATGGAAGAAAAAAAGGATAATCTGCGTACCCCTACGAGATTATATAATTCTCCCAAAGCCGCCTTTGAAAGAAAGCGGCTTTTTTATTGCCATACGACCGTCCGAACTTGAAACTTTCTTCCTTCTTGGACAATGTTCACACATAAATCACCATTGCCCTTCATCAGCAGGTCAACCTGCTGTGCAGCGGCTCTCATGCTTTGATATGTCCCGATGACGATCTGTTTGACGGGCTTGCGGATTTTTTCATGTTGCTTCCTTTCGCTTTTAAATGAAGTGAAGGTCGTCTGAAACGTTTTCAGACGACCTT
>NZ_AEPF01000070.1 GCF_000193735.1 Neisseria sicca 4320 | reverse complement strand
CACAGCCACGCACGCGGTTAGTTGAGATGCAGGCTACAACTTGCTAGGTAGTTATTTTTTAACTCTTTTAGCTAATATAGAAATAATTTTAGGACTTGATTCTCCACTAATAAAATTTGGATTATTCGCAACAATATAGTTAAAATCACTGTTCACGCGTTCTCAATCTAATATATCTATAGACTCTATTCGAAAACCATTTGGATTAAATACATGGACTGAATAATCTTCATTAATTCCTTCAATCACGTCTTTATAAGAAATACTATCAGCTATATTCCCTCTGCTAGCTAAATGAATCCACTCTACGTTGCAAGTAAATATTTCATCATTAAGTAATATATCTTCTATATTTTCTCTATATTTCTTAAATTTTTGATTAAAATCAACATCCTCTGAAACATGAGTATATACATCTTCAGGACAGGAACCTATAAACCACGCCACAATCACTTTAGGTGAAAATGCATGTATTAATTTAATATCTGCATTTGATAAATTTAATATATCAGAATAAATTATTTCAGGAATATTCTGATTATTTTTTTCAAAATAGCACTTCATAAAATCAATACAACTATTATTATTTTCTATTACGAGTACAGTTCTAGATTTTGCAAGATGATATGTTGAATATCCTGCACCGCAACCTACTTCGATTGTATTTGCTATAGGAGTTATGTTTGATAACTTTTCATAGATCTTATTAGTTTCAAACAATGAAGATTCCTTCTGCCAGTGAGCAGCATATTCTTCTCTATTCATAGGTCTTAAAGTATTTATCATAATGTCTCCCTGTTTATATAAATTCTAAGGTTAAAAATAATTCCCAATTTCAAACAACCCCGCCACATACCCCACACTCCTATCCCGTTTCCCCAGCAACTCCGGCTGACAAATCTCCATCAGCGAGCAGGCTTTGCAGCGTTTGCTGTAGTTGGGCTGCGGGGTTTGGCCGCTGTTTAGGAGTTCACGTACGGCGGCGATGGTGGCGAGTGTTTGGGTGCGCAGGTCGTCTGAAAACACGATGGAGATGCGGTGGCGGGTTTGCATATACCACAGCGCGCCCTCAGAGATGGTTTGCCCCGTCATTTCTTCCAAGCACAAGCCTTGGGCGTAAAGCTGGATTTCGTCCATTGGGTCAGGTTTGGGCTTGCCGCGTTTGTATTCCACAGGTTTCAGACGACCTGTCTTTGTTTCCACTTCCACCAAATCCAACACGCCGCTGATGCCAAGTTTTTCCGCAGACACATGCACCGTCCGCTCAAAACGCACGCCCTTGCGCGTTTCCGGTTCGCCCAAATCCACCCGCTCATGCAGCGCCTTGCCCTGCGCGGTCAAATAGTTCTCCGCCCACGCCTGCTCGTTATGAATCAACGCGCATTGGCGCGGGCAAAAAGCGTAGTGTTGCAGGGCGGAAAGGGGAATCAGGCGCGTGTCCTGATTTTCCCCTTGGGTTTCGGTTAAAAGTGCGGTCATTTTTAGCCTAATTTACGCAGCAGCTTGGTTTCACCAAGATTTTGATCGTCCACGCTGACAAGGTAGTCGTCAAAACTCCTTGCTACTTCCACTCCGTCCTTTTTGACTACCTGAATGCGTTTGAACAGGCTGTCGGCAGGTGCATCGCCCAAGCTGCCGCTGTGCTCAAACACATAAAGCCCGCGTGCGTTCATTTGTCCGCGTGCGGCGGAATGGTCGTGGTCGAACATATTGACGAGTGCCTGCCAAAACAGTTCTAAATCACTTTCGGAAAAGCCTGTTTGTTTGGCGAAATGGGCAGAAATAAAGCCGTGGCAGCGGTATAAGCCGTAAGGTACGGTGAATTTGCGCCCCATACGACCACGCTCTTTTTTAGCTTTTTCTTCTTCACTGTCATCAGGATTCAGAATTTCAACTTCTTTAGCTGGAGCAGAACGAGTAATGCTATGTTCAAGCGTTACTATCGGCTCAATGGAACGGGAAAAAGTTAATTGCACAGGTCCTCGAACTTGACCTGCATTTTCACCTGTCGTTAAAACTGCGCCAAAAGTGCGAATATCATAGTAGCGTTTGCACATATATTGACGGGCGCTTTCTGTTCTTTCTTTACCTTTAGGCTTATCTTTTACTTCATCTTGCTGATGGGCTTCAGCAATCAAATCATTAAGAATAATTTTTTCACGAATAAAGATATCGTGATGTTCGTCATTTTGAGTCATTTGGATAAAGTTACGGACTTTGCGTTTCAGGCAAACATCGGTTACCAAACCTTCGCCAGTTTGCGGGTCGATACGCGGCAGGTTACCTGCGTCGGGATCGCCGTTGGGGTTGCCGTCTTGCACATCAAATAAAAAGACAAAGTCGTAGCGTTTTTCAATAGTCATAGCATTTGCTCCTTATGCGGTTTTCGCTTCGTTAAACAGGTTTTTCAATGCGTCTTTGGTAAACAGGAATTGGGTTTCATGGTAATAACCGATGGCGAATAGACCTTGCTGTTCCAAATTCAAATGGTTGGGAAATCTCTGACAATGTTCCAAAATCTGGCGGATTTCCCATTGCAGTTGTACAGCGCGTCCTTCAAATTCCAGTTTGTTCAAATGGTGCGGCAACAAGCGCATCAGTGTGCCAAATACGGCAATCGGCGTGCTACTTGCCGAACCGAAATAGCGGTCGGCAATGGTGGCGTTCAAGCTGGGATTGGCTTCGGCCTGTGTTTTTTCCAGCACGGCAAACAGCCGCCCCAGCACATAGCCGATGTCTTGACGATTTCTATCTAGGCTCATAGTTAGCTCCTTCATGTTTTTCAGACGACCTGCGCGGATTGCGCGATTGATATAGGCTTTAAGCAGACTTGCCCTGCCATAGGTAATTTTCTGTTCCGCCTTGTTGCGCCGCAAAGCAGCCTGCAACAGGCTGACGGGTAAAACGCGGTTGTTGAGTGCGGCATCGGTTATTTGGGCAATCAGGTCAGATGGCAGGTTTTCCATTTTGCCATCCAACACCAAATTGCCCAGCAGACGCGGCAACGGCATATATTCGGGGTATGGCGAGTTTTCGCCACGCACCATCTGCAAATCGTCATACCACGCCGCAATGCTTTCGGATAAGGCGGCAACAGTGGTTTCATGCCAAAAGCGGACAACAATACGCGCGGAATTGGGTGATAGACCTAAAAGGTAGAATTTTTCTTTACCGTCGGGTTCTGTGTATTTGCCGTTGTACAAGCTTTTATAAAGCGATTTGACCGCATCAATATGGGCATCGGGATTGTCTTTGCCGCCGCCGCTAATCAGCGAAGCAAGATACTCTTCCAACGGAGTCGGTTTCGCACTCCAACAGATGGCTGTTACATCGCCGATACGGAAGCGGTTTTCGCTAGCAAGCAGGGTATTTAAGGCAGTGGTGTACTCGAACATGGCTTGTTCGCCAATCGGATACATCAGCCCGTTATCTTTATTTTTACCCTTACCATAGGATTTAAAAGAATCTAAATTTGCAGAAATCAAAGGAGCTGGTTTGGCTTGTTTATAGCTACCATTCTCAAATTTCTCAATTCCTTTAATATCATTATGTAAAAGTGCAATCGATGCAGGTTTTCCCGTTACAAGGCAAATACCTTTTTGGACATTATTGGATTGCGTTTGATTCGCTTGACTTACATATTCCCGCACCACCTTTGACTGACAAACCAAATCTACTGTCTCGTCCACCAAGCGAAAGCTGAGATTACAGCCTTTGACTTTGGCACATTCCGCCCAATTTGCAGCCTGCATGACTTTGCTTTTTTCTTCCGCAGAAGCCAAAAATTCGGCAACGGCAGCGATGCCCATATCATTGGGTAATTCCTTTTTAAATTCATTAACCTTGTCAATAAAACTTTTATGCTGATTCTGAACAAACTCAGGATTTTTATCTGCCACATATCCTAAAACATATCCATAATTGTCCCATAAAGTATTACTGACAACTTTTGTACTAGATCGTTTAACACTATGTGGTACTAAAAAAATGCGGCCAACTTTCTTCTTGCCTTTCAGCTCGCGGGTATCTTCAAGTTGAATAAATTTACCCTGTTTGTCTATAACAATAATGAACGGGATTTCTTTGTTTTCAAATCCTTCCGGGGCAACACCGCCATCGCTTTTGGCTTTGCGTTGGTAGTATTGGGTGAGCGCGTGCAGAATCATCGTTTCACCTCCTCGCTGTCGGCAGGCGGCACGGTAATTACGCCGTTTACCGCTTTGCATTGGTAAAACATCGGCTCGGCGTTATTGGAATCGCGCGGATCGGATTTACTGAAATCCATGTCGTACAACATAAAACCGAAATCTTGGGTAATGTCTTCGCGTGGCAAACCGTCTTCAGCCTTTTCAAGCAGCCTGAAATGGCAGGGAAACTCGCGACAACCCAAATAAGGTTGGTGGAAATACTGCCCTTTTTTCGCGCGCCGCTTGAACATTTCGGCAAATTTGACGTAGTTGTCGCCCTCGCCTGCTTCGCTTGTCATGTCAAAATCGGCGTGGATGCGGTAGGCAACGTCTTTCAACAGCATGGATGCGCGCTGCTGACGATACTTTGGTTTAAAACTATCTGATTTTGCATCATATTTTAAATCATCTATGTATAAACACTCAGCATCTCGTGTTGCTTTACTACCTAATTCATTACGGCGGACATTCATCCACTGAATCGGTTTCAGGATTTCTATCTTCAAGACCTTCCAGCGAATCGCCGGCTTCCACAATATCGCCATTAGGATGTTTCTGGCGGCAGACGGTGTGATAACGGGGTAGCTTACCCTCTCCACTTTAAGCTCCGGTCTGGTGAAGCAAGCCAAATCGCCGCTAATTTCTAAGATAAAACTCATATCATCTCCTTATTGCTTTCATTTCATAAAACCGAATTTTCAGGTAGCCAAGCCGTATCATCAAAATCCGCACCAAGCACGGCTTTGTAATAGCCCTTATCCAACACCAGCAATCCTGCCTTGGAAAAAACGGCATGTGCAGGCAGCTTTTTGAGTTCGTGTTCATACACGGTAATCGTGTAGCGTTGCAGCTTGCGGTAAACCCATTTGTGTTTGAGCGGGTCGCTTTCCAAAAATTTAAACCAACTTTCAAAAGGCTCGGGCAATGGCCGTTGGTCGGTTTGCCCGAAGGAATTGTCGACCGGCTGCGGAAAGCGTTGTTTGTCCAAAACGTCCTGCCATGCGGAAATTTCCACGCTGTCCAAATATCGTCTGAAAAAATCGTCCAGCTCGTTTGCTTTGACGATTTGCGGACTGCCGTCTTTTTCCCAATGAACCAACGAGATAAACGGCACAATGAGTGCCACGCCTTGGTTATCAATCAGGCGGAAGTGTTCGGCAGCAGTGCGGAATTTGATTGCCAGCGGATTTTCATTTGATGATTCTGCCGTCAAAAGCGTTGTAATACCGTGTTTGTCCACATCACCTTTGCCGTTGAACCGGCGGAAATATTCGGCAAATGCCGACGGGGAAAGCGGGTCGCCGAGCAGCCCTGCTTTCAGTATTTCTTCAGTAATGTCCTGCCCCTGTTTCAGGCTGCCGCTGGGCGCGCCTTCCTCGGCACGGAACACGACCACTTCGCCCAACTGCGGCAGTTTGCCTTCACGGTTGCACCGCCCCGCCGCTTGGGCAATGCTGTCCAGCCCTGCCATCGCCCGATAAACGCAAGGGAAATCCAAATCCACGCCGGCTTCAATCAACTGCGTGCTGACCAGCCACAAAGGCTTGTGCAGGCTGCCTGCGCGATACAGTGCCAAATATCGGCGAACCAACGCAATAACTTCACTGCGGTGTGTGACGCACATATTGGCAGACAAATGTAGCTTGATTCCGTCAGAAGGCAGGGCGGCAAAGAGTTTTTGGGCGTGTTTTCGCGTATTGACCACCGCCAAAACACACAGACGCACAGCAATTTCATCAGCAATTTCCTGCCAGCTTTGCATTTCGTCGTTTGGCGGCGGCATTTTGACGCAGACGCGGCGGAGTTTTTCCGATAAGGCGATTTTATCCGTCACAATCTCGCGCACGTCCGGCAGGCCTTCCAAAATAGTGCGACCGAATGCGTCGATATTTTGGCCAAGTTCAGGCTGAGTTGCCGTGCACAGCACAAAGGTAACGCCGTAGTCGCACGCCAACACCCGCATCATGTCGGTAATCGGTTTTTGGAAATCGCGCGGAAGCTGCTGAGCTTCATCCAAAATCACCACGCTGTCGGCAATATTGTGAATCTTACGGCAACGGCTGGTTTTCGCCGCAAACAGGCTTTCAAACAGTTGCACGTTGGTGGTAACAATCAGCGGCGCATCCCAATTTTCCGTGGCAAGGCGGGTTTTGGCGGTTTCCTTATCTTCTTTCACTTCTAAATTGCTGTGGTGTTCCAATACCACGTCATCGCCTAATGCTTTGCGGAAAACATTGGCGTTCTGCTCGATAATACTGGTGAAAGGAATAGCATAGATAATACGTTTTTTGCCAAATTTCAGTGCGTGTTTCAAAGCGAACCCCAAGCTCGCTAAAGTTTTACCGCCGCCGGTCGGCACGGTTAAAGAAAACAAAGTGCGGTCGGTTTCTGCGGCAGAAAAACATTGCTGCAAAATGGCATGGCGTTCTTGATTTAAGAATGAATCTTTATCTGATTTCTCATGAAGTTGCGCCATATATTGCTCATATCGTCGGTGCAACTCATCCAAACCGGGAAATTTTGGGCGCAATCCGGCAGTCTGCGCAGTATCCGCATCGGCATAGCCGTTCATAAAGGCTTCGGTATCCAAAAAATCGGCATCCACCAAACAGGAAAAGAGAAAACGCAGCCAAATATGCAATTCTTCCAGCTTTGCCCCGTCTTCCCAAAACGCAAAAAAATCCCGCATCAAGTCATCATCGGATAACGGGAAAAAATCTTTGGGCAAACCGCTCTCCGCCAAGCTCGACAAAGAGGCCTCCAATTCATTACCTGCCTGTTGCAGACGATGCTTTAAGCTCCCATTGTCATACCAATCCGCTAATCCCGCATGGTGTCCTGCAATCAGATATGCCAGCAAATGCCCGAAAAATGGATTTAGACGTTCTACCGCATATTTGGCACCGGCAGTGGAATGCGGAATTTTGCGCAACTTGGTAGATTCGACATCTTCCAAATGAGCATTTTCTTTTTCAAAGCCGGATGCATTACGGATATATTTCTGAAAAGCTTCCTGAAATTTCCCCAAATCGTGCAAAAGCCCCGCATATTCGGCAAACAACGACCCATAACGCCCTGCAAAACGCTTGGCGAGTTGGGCGACTTTTTGTAGATGTTTTTGCAGAGGATGGGAATGCCAATTTTTTGATGAGTCCTGGCGAGCGTGGGCTATATAGTCGAAATTCACATCGATTCTCCAAATTTGAAACGTGCAAAATTTAACGAATAAGCCATATAAATAGCTTGAAGTGTTGAAAAATCGAAAATCTGTGGAGTGAGGTCATCTGAAAACTCATCGGCAGTCAAACGCATAACGGCGGCTTGGGCGGCAAGTTCGGGCGGGGCTTTCCATTGTTCTTCGGGCGGGAATATCCAGACAAAGCTGTTTTCAGACGACCTTTTGCCTTCGCAGTTGCAACGTCCGGCAGCTTGGGCAACGCTGTCTAAACCTGCTTCGGCGCGCATCACCAGCGGAAAATCGACATCAACGCCGGCTTCAATTAAGGAGGTGGCGATGACGCGGCAGGGTTCGCCGTTTTTCAGACGGCCTCGAATCTCATCGAGTTTTTGGCTGCGATGTTTGGCGCACATTTAAGGTGGTCAGGTGGAACGTGCCGTCAAGGTGTTTGGCTTGGTCGTACAGGCTGCGGGCGTGGCGGCGATTGTTGACGATGACGAGCATTTGCGGGTGTTCGCCAAGTTTGGCGAGCAGGTCGGCGTCGGTTTGTGTGCTGATGTGTTGCACGGTGGTGCGGCGCAGTTTGTCGAAAAGTGCGGTCGGTTTTGGTGCTATTTCGCGCACGTTTTCAAAGCCGCGATAGAAGCCGTTTTCGGCTTGCACGGCAGGCTGGGTAGCGGTGCACATGACGACAGAACAATGATAGTTCTGCGCCAATTCTTTGATGGCTTGCATGATGGGCAACAACAGATTGAGCGGCAGCATTTGCGCCTCGTCGAGAATGATGACGGAGCCTGCGATGTTGTGCAGTTTGCGGCAGCGCGCGGAGCGGTCGGCAAAGAGGGATTCGAAGAATTACACGGCGGTGGTGACGACGACAGGTGCATCCCAATTTTCCGAGGCGCGGCGCAGTTTGTCTTTGCTGTCTTGGTCTTTCAGTTTGCTGTCGTCGAAGGTGCTGTGGTGTTCCAGTACGGCTTGTTCACCCAATTCGCCAAAGGCTTTGCGGAACTCGGCGGCGTTTTGTTCGATGATGCTGGTGAAGGGGATGACGTAGATGATGCGGCGCAGGCCGTGCTGCTGGGCGTGTTCCAGCGCAAACGCCATGGAAGTGAAGGTTTTACCGCCGCCCGTTGGCACGGTGAGCGTGAACAGCCCTTGAGGTTGTACCGCTTGTTCTACGGCATGATCGAGAATTTCACTGCGCAAGCGGTTTAAGGCGGCATTGCGTTTTTCGGCTTCGGTTTGCTCCGAAGCTTGGGCGATACGTCGTCTGAAATTGTTAATAAATTGATTGAAATTGTCTTGTAAGGCGTTTAGATCGGGATAACCGCCGCGCTCGACGGCTTTGTTTTCTAGCTTTAGATAAAAGGCTTCAGTATCAAGATAATCGGCATCCACCAAGCAGGAATAGAGCATTCGAGTGAAGAAGGCGTAGGAGAAAAAAGGATGATGCGCATCGGCTTTGAGTGGCGGTGCGGACAGGGTTTCCGGGAGCTTGATTTCTTGTTGCCACAGGTTATCGAGGGCGGGAATGTCTGCGCCGAATTTCAAAGCCAAACGCTGTTTTAACGTGCGGCGGTTATCGCCTTCACCACTCCCATTTGCCAACCCGGCATGGTGCCCCGCAATGCAAAACGCCATCAGCTTACCGATCACATTTCCCCAGCGTTCCACCGCAATCTTTGCTCCCGCAGTAGCGTGATCGACTGGAGGGCCGCCATGCAATCGGTGATTAAAGGTTTCCGAATATTTCCCTAAGTCATGAAGCTGTCCCGTTTGGCAGGCAATTTCCTGCGCACCGAATACCCGAGCAAACTCCGCCGCCATTTCACCAACATTAACCGAATGGCTTTGCAAGGTTTGCCAATGTTCGTAAGGCAAGAGATTGCCGAATTTGTCTTGGGCGGAATGGGCGTAGTAAGTCGTCATTTGGGTTTCCTTGGATATTTTCACAGCTGGTTTATTTCTGTTTTCTGCTACTTGTCTTTGCAAAAACAGGCTGCGGTTGTCCGTTTGTTTTGCGGATATGGGCGATGCAGTCAAAACTCACATCGATTCTCTGAAATTGAAACGTGCAAAACCTTAACAAACAAGCCATAAAAATGGCTTGAAGTGTTGAAAAAACGAAAATCTGTAGAATGAGGTCGTCTGAATGACGGATAAAGGAGATAGTTAGAAATTTATGATTTTATCATTTTATTTATTATAATTACCCGAAAATAATACAGCATTTATAATAAATAACAATATCAATTTGACTATTTGTGAGCAATGGAACAAATCAAACGTGGCGTGATGACTCAAATGATGTAGATATAACGATGGCAGGTTTTCAGACGACCTGCTTGACTTTACACCTACATTTGGGGTTATAGTTGATTGGATTTGAACTATGGCGTGCTTCTCTGTCTCATCCTGATTTTTGATAATCCGTCACATTTTATTGGCTTTTAGACTCAATTCGTTTACAGAAAGGAAATCTTATGGAAACCCTTATCCTCAATATCGAAGGTATGACCTGCGGCGGCTGCGTGAAAAGCGTTACCCGTATTTTGGAAAACACGCAAGGCGTTGTAAACGCCGAAGTCAGTTTGGAAAACAAAAATGCAGTCATTGAATTTGATCCTGCAAAAACCAATCCCGACGCGTTGATTGAAGCTATCGAAGATGGCGGATACGACGCAGCTTTGTAACTTTCCGAGGTCGTCTGAAAAGTATTTTCAGACGACCTCGGATTCGGATTTCAAGTGCAACACTAGGGCACTAGTGGTTGGAACAGATTCAAGAATAAAACACTTGGCGTTTCGTAGCCAAGTGTTTTTCTTGGCCGGTGGTTCAATTCATCTTGAACCCTGCGTATCTCCCGATTAGTTGGGCACTTTGCCTCTGGTCCATATGCTGCCGTAGCGTTTGCGGTAGGGTTTGCTGCATATTCTGAGATGTTGCCACAAGGTGCCGCCGTTGCTTTTGTCTTGGCGAAGGTAGCGGTAAATGGTGCTGTGGTGGAGCGTGATTTGGTGGTGTTTGCGCAGGTAGGCGCATACTTGTTCGGGACTGAGTTTGCGGCGGATAAGGGTGTCGATGTGCCGAATCAGCTGCAAATCGAGCTTATAGGGCTTTCGCTTACGCTGTTTGATAGTCCGGCTTTGCCGCTGGGCTTTTTCGGCGCTGTATTGCTGCCCTTGGGCACGGTGCCGTTTAATTTCGCGGCTGATGGTGCTTTTGTGGCGGTTAAGCTGTTTGGCGATTTCGGCGATGGTGCAGTGGCGTAACAGGTATTGGATGTGGTATCGTTCGTCTTGGGTCAGTTGTGTGTAGCTCATGGCAATCTTTCTTGCAGGAAAGGCCGTATGCTACCGCATACTGGCCTTTTTCTGTTATGGAAAGTTGCACTTCAAATGCGAATCCGCCGACTTTTTGATATAGTAAAGTTCGTTCTTTTTTGTTTGAATGGCGCCTTATGTTTAATTTACTTCCTGCACCACCTGCCGAATTATGGCAGGCGACGCTTGAACACCTACGCCTCTCCCTGATTGCCCTGCTTTGCGCCGTCGCGCTTGCCGTACCGCTGGCCGTGTGGCTGGCAGACAAACGACGTTGGGCGGAAGGCGTTTTGCAGGTAACCAATATCCTGCAAACCATTCCGTCCCTCGCGCTGCTCGGCTTGCTGATTCCCTTTGTCGGCATCGGTTCGCCGCCGGTTTTGATTGCGCTGACGCTCTACGCCCTATTGCCGATTTTTCAGAACACCTATCTCGGTTTGAGCCAAATCGATCCCGCCATCAAAGAAGCGCACACCGCGTTCGGCTTGTCCCGTTGGCAGGCGTTGTGGCGTATTGAATTGCCGATGGCCCTGCCCGCCATGATTTCCGGCATCCGCACCGCGTCCGTATTGATTATCGGCACGGCGACACTCGCCGCGCTCATCGGCGCGGGCGGTTTGGGCAACCTGATTCTGCTCGGCATCGACCGCAACAATATGGCGATGACGTTTACCGGCGCGTTGCTGTCCGCCCTGCTCGCCGTATTAGTCAGCGGCGGCATCGGCATACTGCAAAAGTCCAAACACAAAATGCCGATTACCGCCGCCCTGCTTGCCATCCTTGTCGCCGTCGGTTTGGTACCGATTTTTCAAACGAACCCATCCGCACAAAAAATCACCATCGCAGGCAAGCTCGGCAGCGAACCGGATATTCTCATCAATATGTACAAACAGTTGATTGAAGAAAATAATCCGCGCGTGCAAGTAGCGCTAAAACCCAATTTCGGCAAAACTTCATTTCTATTCAACGCCTTAAACAGCGGCGAAATTGATATTTATCCCGAATTTACCGGCACTGTCCTTGAAAGTCTGGTCAAAGTCCCCACCGAACAGCAAAACCGCCGCCTTTCTCCCGAACAGACCTACCAAACTGCCAAAGACCTGATCGCCCGACAACACCGGCTGTCCTTTTTGCCGCCGATGGCATACCAAAACACCTACGCACTCGCCGTCAGCCAAGACTACGCCGCCGCGCACGACCTGCACAAAATATCCGACCTCAAAAGCGTGCAAAACCAAATCCGCGCCGGCTTTACACTTGAATTTACCGACCGCGCCGACGGCTACAAAGGCCTGCAACAACACGGCATACAGTTTAGCCGCCTCTCGACGCTCGAACCCGCCCTGCGCTACACCGCCCTCCTAAACGGCAAAATCGACCTCGTCGAAGCCTATTCCACCGACAGCGACCTCAAACAATACCGTCTCGCCGTCCTTTCAGACGACATCGCCCTTTTCCCTTCCTACCAAGGCGCGCCGCTGATGAAAACCAAGTTTGCCGAAGAGCATCCCGATATCGTGAACGCATTGAACAAACTGGCAGGAAAAATCAGCGAACCCGAAATGATCGAAATGAACTACCGTGTAAAAGTAGGTGGAGAAAAACCGGCGGACGTAGCTCGGGATTATTTGCAAAAAAACGGCTTGATAAACGATAAGGGCAAATGATTCAAGT
>NZ_AEPF01000071.1 GCF_000193735.1 Neisseria sicca 4320 | reverse complement strand
TTTGGGAGTTGACGGTTTTTGGTGGTGGGGGTATAGTTCGGTTCTTCGCTGCTTCGGCGGCGGTTGAACGAACTGATAAGTATATCACAGTTGGTCTGACTTTTCGAGGTTTTGTGAAAAGTTTTGATTGACAATGATTTGAAATGCTTTATAATTCGTTTTCGCTCTTTAACAAAACAGATTACCGATAAGTGTGAGTGCGACAGCCTCACACTGTTTGAAAGACAGACAAGATGATGTTTTAGACATTGTCCTGTCGGTTTCTTTGAAGCAGACCAGAAGTTAAAAAGTTAGAGATTGAACATAAGAGTTTGATCCTGGCTCAGATTGAACGCTGGCGGCATGCTTTACACATGCAAGTCGGACGGCAGCACAGAGAAGCTTGCTTCTTGGGTGGCGAGTGGCGAACGGGTGAGTAACATATCGGAACGTACCGAGCAGTGGGGGATAACTAATCGAAAGATTAGCTAATACCGCATATTTTCTGAGGAAGAAAGCAGGGGACCATTTGGCCTTGCGCTGTTTGAGCGGCCGATATCTGATTAGCTGGTTGGTGGGGTAAAGGCCTACCAAGGCGACGATCAGTAGCGGGTCTGAGAGGATGATCCGCCACACTGGGACTGAGACACGGCCCAGACTCCTACGGGAGGCAGCAGTGGGGAATTTTGGACAATGGGCGCAAGCCTGATCCAGCCATGCCGCGTGTCTGAAGAAGGCCTTCGGGTTGTAAAGGACTTTTGTCAGGGAAGAAAAAGATAGGGTTAATACCCCTGTCTGATGACGGTACCTGAAGAATAAGCACCGGCTAACTACGTGCCAGCAGCCGCGGTAATACGTAGGGTGCGAGCGTTAATCGGAATTACTGGGCGTAAAGCGGGCGCAGACGGTTACTTAAGCAGGATGTGAAATCCCCGGGCTCAACCTGGGAACTGCGTTCTGAACTGGGTGACTAGAGTGTGTCAGAGGGAGGTAGAATTCCACGTGTAGCAGTGAAATGCGTAGAGATGTGGAGGAATACCGATGGCGAAGGCAGCCTCCTGGGATAGCACTGACGTTCATGCCCGAAAGCGTGGGTAGCAAACAGGATTAGATACCCTGGTAGTCCACGCCCTAAACGATGTCGATTAGCTGTTGGGCAGCTTGACTGCTTAGTAGCGAAGCTAACGCGTGAAATCGACCGCCTGGGGAGTACGGTCGCAAGATTAAAACTCAAAGGAATTGACGGGGACCCGCACAAGCGGTGGATGATGTGGATTAATTCGATGCAACGCGAAGAACCTTACCTGGTCTTGACATGTACGGAACCCTCCAGAGACGGAGGGGTGCCTTCGGGAGCCGTAACACAGGTGCTGCATGGCTGTCGTCAGCTCGTGTCGTGAGATGTTGGGTTAAGTCCCGCAACGAGCGCAACCCTTGTCATTAGTTGCCATCATTAAGTTGGGCACTCTAATGAGACTGCCGGTGACAAGCCGGAGGAAGGTGGGGATGACGTCAAGTCCTCATGGCCCTTATGACCAGGGCTTCACACGTCATACAATGGTCGGTACAGAGGGTAGCCAAGCCGCGAGGTGGAGCCAATCTCACAAAACCGATCGTAGTCCGGATTGCACTCTGCAACTCGAGTGCATGAAGTCGGAATCGCTAGTAATCGCAGGTCAGCATACTGCGGTGAATACGTTCCCGGGTCTTGTACACACCGCCCGTCACACCATGGGAGTGGGGGATACCAGAAGTAGGTAGGGTAACCGCAAGGAGCCCGCTTACCACGGTATGCTTCATGACTGGGGTGAAGTCGTAACAAGGTAGCCGTAGGGGAACCTGCGGCTGGATCACCTCCTTTCTAGAGAAAGAAGAGGCTGTCGCATTCACACTTATCGGTAAACTGTAGAAGATGCGGAAGAATGCTTGAGTGAAGACAAGATTCGCTTAAGAAGAGAATCCGGGTTTGTAGCTCAGCTGGTTAGAGCACACGCTTGATAAGCGTGGGGTCGGAGGTTCAAGTCCTCCCAGACCCACCAAGAACGGGGGCATAGCTCAGTTGGTAGAGCACCTGCTTTGCAAGCAGGGGGTCATCGGTTCGATCCCGTTTGCCTCCACCAATACTTTCCAAATCAAAGCGAGTTAAAAAAGCAGTGTAACTGCTTTCTTTTTTTCTAAAGAGAAGTCTGCTGACGAATCAGTTTGACGGGAAAAGAAAGGCTGCTATAATAATCAGCTCATTTTGATTTGCGAAGTAAATAGCAATATTGAACGCATCGATCTTTAACAAATTGGAAAGCCGAAATCAACAAACAAAGACAATGTGTCTGTTTTCGATGATTGACTAATTGCAAATGGTCAGTTATCTCCTAAATAGGAAAAGAAAAACAGGAACAGTATTTGGGTGATGATTGTATCGACTTAATCCCGAAAGACAAAAGGCGGGATTAAGACACAACAAGCAGTAAGCTTTATCAAAGTAGGAAATTCAAGTTTGATGTTCTTGTCAACGGAATATCAGGCAAAGTCAGAGAAGTTCTTGAAATGATAGAGTCAAGTGAATAAGTGCATCAGGTGGATGCCTTGGCGATGATAGGCGATGAAGGACGTGTAAGCCTGCGAAAAGCGTGGGGGAGCTGGCAATAAAGCTATGATCCCGCGATGTCCGAATGGGGAAACCCACTGCATTCTGTGCAGTATCCTAAGTTGAATACATAGACTTAGAGAAGCGAACCCGGAGAACTGAACCATCTAAGTACCCGGAGGAAAAGAAATCAACCGAGATTCCGCAAGTAGTGGCGAGCGAACGCGGAGGAGCCTGTACGTAATAACTGTCGAGATAGAAGAACAAGCTGGGAAGCTTGACCATAGTGGGTGATAGTCCCGTATTCGAAATCTCAATAGTGGTACTAAGCGTACAAAAAGTAGGGCGGGACACGTGAAATCCTGTCTGAATATGGGGGGACCATCCTCCAAGGCTAAATACTCATCATCGACCGATAGTGAACCAGTACCGTGAGGGAAAGGCGAAAAGAACCCCGGGAGGGGAGTGAAATAGAACCTGAAACCTGATGCATACAAACAGTGGGAGCACCCTTGTGGTGTGACTGCGTACCTTTTGTATAATGGGTCAACGACTTACATTCAGTAGCGAGCTTAACCGAATAGGGGAGGCGTAGGGAAACCGAGTCTTAATAGGGCGAACAGTTGCTGGGTGTAGACCCGAAACCGAGTGATCTATCCATGGCCAGGTTGAAGGTGCCGTAACAGGTACTGGAGGACCGAACCCACGCATGTTGCAAAATGCGGGGATGAGCTGTGGATAGGGGTGAAAGGCTAAACAAACTCGGAGATAGCTGGTTCTCCCCGAAAACTATTTAGGTAGTGCCTCGAGCAAGACACTGATGGGGGTAAAGCACTGTTATGGCTAGGGGGTTATTGCAACTTACCAACCCATGGCAAACTAAGAATACCATCAAGTGGTTCCTCGGGAGACAGACAGCGGGTGCTAACGTCCGTTGTCAAGAGGGAAACAACCCAGACCGCCAGCTAAGGTCCCAAATGATAGATTAAGTGGTAAACGAAGTGGGAAGGCCCAGACAGCCAGGATGTTGGCTTAGAAGCAGCCATCATTTAAAGAAAGCGTAATAGCTCACTGGTCGAGTCGTCCTGCGCGGAAGATGTAACGGGGCTCAAATCTATAACCGAAGCTGCGGATGCCAGTTTACTGGCATGGTAGGGGAGCGTTCTGTAGGCCGATGAAGGTGCATTGTAAAGTGTGCTGGAGGTATCAGAAGTGCGAATGTTGACATGAGTAGCGATAAAGCGGGTGAAAAGCCCGCTCGCCGAAAGCCCAAGGTTTCCTACGCAACGTTCATCGGCGTAGGGTGAGTCGGCCCCTAAGGCGAGGCAGAAATGCGTAGTCGATGGGAAACAGGTTAATATTCCTGTACTTGATTCAAATGCGATGTGGGGACGGAGAAGGTTAGGTTAGCAAGCTGTTGGAATAGCTTGTTTAAGCCGGTAGGTGGAAGACTTAGGCAAATCCGGGTCTTTTTAACACCGAGAAGTGACGACGAGTGTCTACGGACATGAAGTAACCGATACCACGCTTCCAGGAAAAGCCACTAAGCTTCAGTTTGAATTGAACCGTACCGCAAACCGACACAGGTGGGCAGGATGAGAATTCTAAGGCGCTTGAGAGAACTCGGGAGAAGGAACTCGGCAAATTGATACCGTAACTTCGGGAGAAGGTATGCCCTCTAAGGTTAAGGACTTGCTCCGTAAGCCCCGGAGGGTCGCAGAGAATAGGTGGCTGCGACTGTTTATTAAAAACACAGCACTCTGCTAACACGAAAGTGGACGTATAGGGTGTGACGCCTGCCCGGTGCTGGAAGGTTAATTGAAGATGTGAGAGCATCGGATCGAAGCCCCAGTAAACGGCGGCCGTAACTATAACGGTCCTAAGGTAGCGAAATTCCTTGTCGGGTAAGTTCCGACCCGCACGAATGGCGTAACGATGGCCACACTGTCTCCTCCCGAGACTCAGCGAAGTTGAAGTGGTTGTGAAGATGCAATCTACCCGCTGCTAGACGGAAAGACCCCGTGAACCTTTACTGTAGCTTTGCATTGGACTTTGAAGTCACTTGTGTAGGATAGGTGGGAGGCTTTGAAGCAGAGACGCCAGTCTCTGTGGAGCCGTCCTTGAAATACCACCCTGGTGTCTTTGAGGTTCTAACCCAGGCCCGTAATCCGGGTCGGGGACCGTGCATGGTAGGCAGTTTGACTGGGGCGGTCTCCTCCCAAAGAGTAACGGAGGAGTTCGAAGGTTACCTAGGTCCGGTCGGAAATCGGACTGATAGTGCAATGGCAAAAGGTAGCTTAACTGCGAGACCGACAAATCGAGCAGGTGCGAAAGCAGGACATAGTGATCCGGTGGTTCTGTATGGAAGGGCCATCGCTCAACGGATAAAAGGTACTCCGGGGATAACAGGCTGATTCCGCCCAAGAGTTCATATCGACGGCGGAGTTTGGCACCTCGATGTCGGCTCATCACATCCTGGGGCTGTAGTCGGTCCCAAGGGTATGGCTGTTCGCCATTTAAAGTGGTACGTGAGCTGGGTTTAAAACGTCGTGAGACAGTTTGGTCCCTATCTGCAGTGGGCGTTGGAAGTTTGACGGGGGCTGCTCCTAGTACGAGAGGACCGGAGTGGACGAACCTCTGGTGTACCGGTTGTAACGCCAGTTGCATAGCCGGGTAGCTAAGTTCGGAAGAGATAAGCGCTGAAAGCATCTAAGCGCGAAACTTGCCTGAAGATAAGACTTCCCTTGCGGTTTAACCGCACTAAAGAGTCGTTCGAGACCAGGACGTTGATAGGTGGGGTGTGGAAGCGCGGTAACGCGTGAAGCTAACCCATACTAATTGCTCGTGAGGCTTGACTCTATCATTTGAAGAACTTCAAAGATAAATGCTTACTGACTGATTCAGTCATCACCAAATATATTGATTAAGGCTTTACCGATTTGTACAGTTTAAGTTTGGCGGCCATAGCGAGTTGGTCCCACGCCTTCCCATACCGAACAGGACCGTGAAACGACTCAGCGCCGATGATAGTGTGGTTCTTCCATGCGAAAGTAGGTCACTGCCAAACACCTATTCCGAGCCCCCGACAGATGTCGGGGGCTTTACTTTTTATTGTTGACAGGTTCGGCGAACCGGACATCCCTGCCTTGCTGGCGGCGGTGGGCAAAATGGATTAGTACTCCGAATGCTCCGGTTGCAGAAGGATGGACGTTTGATGATGCGGGCGGGCCCGCTCCGAAATTGAGGCGGGCTGGCAGATGTTGCAGAATCAATACATTTGGAGATAGTAAGGTTGGAAATATTTGAAATTGTTTGAGTTGAAATAATGGAAAGTATATGATAATAAGATATATAGTGGTAACGCATTCCGGCGTTGCCGTCCATATTAACGAAACGATAGGAAAACGTCCTTATGAAAAAATTCCTCTTTGCCGCACTCTCCGTTCTGACTGCCTCACTGTCGCTGGCCGCCGTCAACATCAATACCGCTTCGCCGTCCGAATTGGAAGCCCTGCCCGGCATCGGTCCGGCCAAAGCGAAAGCCATTGCGGACTACCGCCAGCAGCACGGTGCCTTCAAATCGGTCGAGGAGCTTAAAAACGTCAAAGGCATCGGCGAGGGTATCTTCTCCAAACTGAAGGCCGAAGCAACCGTCGCGCCCGCACCTGCAAACCCAAAAGCTAAAAA
>NZ_AEPF01000072.1 GCF_000193735.1 Neisseria sicca 4320 | reverse complement strand
TACTTTCCTCTTCATTGAGGCTGAGTTTTCAGACGACCTTGTTCAAACCGCCACGCCCGCCAGTTTGCCGATTATGCCCGTAACCGCTAACGCCGCTACGCCCCACAGGCACACGCGCAAGACAGCGGGAGCGACGGGTGCGCCACCGAGTTTGGCGGAGGCGTAACCCAACGCGGCGAGTCCGCATAAAGTGGTTGCCGCCAGCGTAGGGATAAGGGCGGTGGGGGCGGTCAGCGCGACCAGCAGCGGCAGTATGGCGCCGGCGCAGAACGAACCGGCGGAGGCAAGCGCAGCCTGCATGGGCTTGGCAGCGGAGGTTTCGGTGATGCCGATTTCGTCGCGTGCATGGGCGGAGAGCGCGTCGTGTTCCATCAATGCTTGCGCGACTTCGGCGGCAAGCGCGTCGGACAAACCGCGGCGGCGGTAGATCTCGGTCAGTTCTGCCAGTTCGGCAGCGGGGTTGGCTTCCAATTCGTAGCGTTCTTTGCGCAAGTCGGCTTTTTCTGTGTCCGACTGGCTGGATACGGAAACGTACTCTCCCGCCGCCATCGAAACTGCGCCGCCGATCAGGGCGGAAACGCCCGTCAGCAGCAGGGTTTGGAAATCGGGTGCGGCCGCCGCGACGCCCGTCAGCAGCGAGGCGGTGGAAATCAGGCCGTCGTTCGCGCCCAATACGCTCGCACGCAGCCAGTTGTTGCGGTTGCTGAAATGGCGTTCGTTGTGTTGTGAATACATGGCAGTGTTCCGATAGTGTTTTACGTTATGGTAGCACCGTATCGGCTTATCGGGGCGGCGTAAACGGTTGTTTGCAAGCTGAAAATTCGGTCATACTTGATAACAATTGTCGCTTATGCGGATTTGTGGTATAAATCGAAATTCTAGAAATTTAGCTCTAAACTCTAATAACCGCCGTTTTACAGAGAATCATGATGACACACACCGAATCAAGCGCGCAGCCGTCAACTATGGACACGGCTGCTTTTTTAAAGCACATCGAAACCGCATTCCGCCGCATTTTTTCAGACGACCTCAACCTCATGCAATACCTGCCTGAAGACAAATGGCTTGCCTTGAAGCAGGCGGGTTTGCTGTTGCCCTTCCTCGACAAAAAACACGGCGGCCGGAAGGGCAGTCAGTTTGAAATCCAAGAAGTCTTGCGGATTGCAGGGCATTACGGCGTACCCGTTACCCTGCGTACCGGCATCGAAGGCGCGCTGGTGTTGCAGCCTTTGCAGGAATTCGGCGACGAAGCGCAAATCGCGCAAGGGTTGGACATGATTTTCAAAGGCGAGGGCGGCGGTTTGGGCATTACCGAACCCGAAACCTCCGGCGCGGCAATCGCCCGCGAAATGCAGTCCTACTACGAATATACCGACGATCAAACCATTTACGTCAATGCCGCGAAATACTGGCAGGGCAACTCGCAAAGCGACTTCCTCCTTGTTGCCGCCAAAGAGCGCAAAAACGGCAAACTCTCCAAAGTCATCAACCTGCTGCTCGTTCCCAAAGAATACATCCGCTACGAAGCCCTCACATCCGAAGGTCTGCGCGCCGTCCGTTACGCCGTCAACCGCATTGACGCCGAAATGCCCGCCGCCGCCGTCATGAAACTCTCCCAGAGCGATGCCGCTGGCTTGCGCGCGTTCCAAAACATCTTTATCCGCAGCCGCCTGCAACTGATCGGCATGACGCACGGCATCATGGAATACATCCTTGAAAACTTGAACCAATACGTCCGCAACGACATCAAATTCGTCGATTACGAACGCCGCGAAATCCAACGCCGCCATCAGGTTTCCGAAATCCTTTACCGTTACGTCTGCCATTCCGTTTCGCCCGTTGCACCCGTCGCCCATCAATTGATGGAGGCAAACATCATCAAAACCCTCGCTACGGAATACACTTATGCCGCTGCGCAAATATTGCAAAAACTCTTAGGCGCGAAGGGTTTTGAACGCGGACACACCGCCAGCAACATCGCTATCGACATCCGCCCCTTTACAATTTTTGAAGGTCCGAACGATATGCTTTATGCCGAAATTTACGACCAGTTCGTCCGCGCCACAGCCGAAGAAAAAGAAGCAGGCATTAAGTTGGACAAAAACCAAACTCTGCTCGCCCGTCTGCAAACCGATGCACGCTTTGCCGCCGTT
>NZ_AEPF01000073.1 GCF_000193735.1 Neisseria sicca 4320 | reverse complement strand
CTTTGGCTTTTGCAGCTTCTTCAGCGGTCTTGCGCTCGGCTTCAGCTTTGGCTTTTGCAGCTTCTTCAGCGGTCTTTGCGTTCCGCTTCTAATTTTGCAGCTTCCTCAGCAGCCCTGCGATCGGCTTCAGCCTTAGCTTTATCAGCTTCTTCGGCAGCTTTGCGCTCGGCTTCGGCTTTAGCTTTTGCAGCTTCTTCAGCGACTTTTCGTTCAGCTTCGGCTTTGTCGTTGCTATCCGCTTTTACGTCTTGATTCTGGTTTTCAGACGACGTTTGTGTTGAATTTACGGAATTTTCTACTTCTTTATAAATATTTTCTTCAGATGCTTCTAAAGCATTATTTGCATCAGCTTGATTACCGGCAGGAGAGGTTGCCGTTCTTTCCGTTTGTCCGGATGGATTCGGAATATTGCCCGGTTGGACAATCGGGTAAGTCGGGGTTGGCGCGACAGACGGTGTGCCGCCTCCGCCACCTCCTCCACAGGCTGTTAATATCGAAACGGCAATACAGGATAAGATATGGGGGTAAGGTGTTTTCATCGTAATGTTCTCAATTTAAAATAGTTATGTAAAAATCATTCTATGCGTGTTTTATTTTTATGTCATCTAATTTTTACGACGAACGGTATCATTTTTAGTTAAACGGTTTATTTTATTTGCATTTTTTTAGTGTAAAATATGCAAAAAGCGTGATGAATGGTCGTTTTTATACTCAAACGGTATGTTTTCATTGTGTTATAATCCGTGTTTCATACAGGCCGGACAGACAGTCGCCGCGTATCGCGTAAGGCATACGGGGAGGAAAGTCCGGGCTCCGCAGAGCAGGATGCCGGCTAACGGCCGGGCGCGGAAACGCGACGGAAAGTGGAACAGAAAGCAATACCGCCGACGGCCGCCTTCGGGCGGAACGGGTAAGGGTGAAAAGGTGCGGTAAGAGCGCACCGTGCACTTGGTAACAAGGCGCAGCAGGCTAAACCCCATCCGGAGCAAGACCAAACAGAACGCTTTGACGCTGCTCGCCGAGCGTTCGGGTAGGTTGCTGGAGTGCATCAGTAATGGTGTGCCTAGAGGAATGACTGTCCGAGACAGAACCCGGCTTACCGTCCGGCCTGTATGTCCCGATTATTGAAAAAGATGATATATTGCAATGTCAAATATTAAATTAGGATATTATTGTATATTACTGTTTTTATTAACTATTTAGTTATTGCATTTATGTCAGATACAACAATGCACGGCTGCTTTTTGCAGCCGTTTTGTTTTGTATGTTTATGTTAAACCGTCTGATGGCGCGCTTTGTCAAACGGCTTTTGTGTCTTATGGATGTAGTAGGCTATTTTTGCGAGTTTCCGCATTATGGCGACGATTACGACCATCTTCGGTTTTTTGGCCGCTTCCAAATTTTTGACCAGTTGCGGAAATGCGTTTATCCGATAGGCAACCAAAGCGGGCATAAACAAGGCGCGTTTTAGTTGTCGATGTCCGTATCTGCTCAATCTGCCTTTTTTATTCACGCTGCTACCAGACTGTTCAATTTTGGGACTTAATCCGGCGAATGATACGAATTGGTTTGCGGTTCTGAAGGTTTTATCCGTCAGATGCCTAAGTAAGATTGCAGCAGTATCTTTGCCAATGGCGGGTATGGTTTGCAGGTTTTGATATTCGGCATTCAGGCTTTTTTGCTGCTTAATTATGCCGTCTATGCGTTTTGAGGTGTCGTCTATTTTCTTTGAGAGCAGCAGGATGATTGATTCGTGAGTTGACCTTATAAACGGATCTTTAGCGGCATGTAGCCTGTTCTGGCTTTCGTGCTTCTGTTGCTTGAGTTGCTGAAGCAGGTTTATCAGTTTGTACAACGTTGGATTTTCAGACTGCCTAAACGGTGTCAATTTATCTAAATGCCGTTTTGCATAATCGGCTATCAGCTTTGAATCTGCTTTGTCTGTTTTGGTATGGCTGAACTGGCTTTTTGCGTAATCTTTGATTTTCAGTGGATTGATGACGTAAACGATATAGACTGCGCTCAAGTATTCCGCCGCCTGTTCGTAATAAACGCCTGTTGCCTCCATGCTTATAGCAATTTTTCTAACTCTCTTAGTTTTTATCCAGGCAATCAGTTTTTCAAAACCTTCATGACTGTTTCCGATTTTTATATAGTCCATTTCGCCTTTGGCCGTAATCAATGTTACGTCTATGGTGTCTTTTGAAATATCCAATCCTATTACATTCATTGCATTTTCCTTATTTATTCAGCCTGCTATGCGGCTATGATGATATTCAATCTTTAGGACGGTCGGACGGTTCGGCATTTCTTTTTCCCAGTTTTTAACTTTGGTCGATTTGCTGCCTAAACCGCCCGGGCTTCTGTTTTGCGCATAAACAAAAACCCGCAAACCGTCTTCTTTAAAACAGTTTGCGGGTTTTGGCTTTGGCATTTTATTGCGCCCGTTTGCGCTGATTTTTGCCTATTTTTGAATTTTTAGGCATCGCCGGAAGACATAAAATTGCTGAAATCCATAGAAGCGGGAGTTCCCGCACCCCATGGATACCTTTTCCCCTATCAATTACGCCTTTTAGCTTCATTGATAGGGGAAAAGGTATCTTAATTATTCACTGATAAGTAATAAATTCCTATTAATGACAATTCAAAAGCTAAAAAACCTATAAATATTTTAAAACCTGTAATAAAGCCAGCCTTTACCCCTCTATCAGTGTTAGACCTACTAGAATACCAACCAATAATAAACCAAACTAAAGGAGATGTTATAAACCTTATTAAATCTAATGTGCTCATAATCCAATTTTCCCGCCCTG
>NZ_AEPF01000074.1 GCF_000193735.1 Neisseria sicca 4320 | reverse complement strand
GGAAAAATTTGAACGTAGCAAACCGCACGTAAACGTTGGCACCATCGGTCACGTTGACCATGGTAAAACCACTCTGACTGCTGCTTTGACTACTATTTTGGCTAAAAAATTCGGTGGTGCTGCAAAAGCTTACGACCAAATCGACAACGCTCCCGAAGAAAAAGCCCGCGGTATTACCATTAATACCTCACACGTAGAATACGAAACCGAAACCCGCCACTACGCACACGTAGACTGCCCGGGTCACGCCGACTACGTTAAAAACATGATTACCGGTGCCGCACAAATGGACGGTGCAATCTTGGTATGTTCCGCTGCCGACGGTCCTATGCCGCAAACCCGCGAACACATCCTGTTGGCCCGCCAAGTAGGCGTACCTTACATCATCGTGTTCATGAACAAATGCGACATGGTTGACGATGCCGAGCTGTTGGAACTGGTTGAAATGGAAATCCGTGACTTGCTGTCAAGCTACGACTTCCCAGGCGACGACTGCCCGATCGTACAAGGTTCTGCACTGAAAGCCTTGGAAGGCGACGCCGCTTACGAAGAAAAAATCTTCGAACTGGCTGCCGCATTGGACAGCTATATCCCGACTCCAGAGCGTGCCGTGGACAAACCGTTCCTGTTGCCTATCGAAGACGTATTCTCTATCTCCGGCCGTGGTACCGTAGTAACCGGTCGTGTAGAGCGCGGTATCATCCACGTTGGTGACGAGATCGAAATCGTAGGTTTGAAAGAAACCCAAAAAACCACTTGTACCGGTGTTGAAATGTTCCGCAAACTGCTGGACGAAGGTCAAGCCGGTGATAACGTAGGCGTATTGCTGCGCGGTACCAAACGTGAAGAAGTGGAACGCGGTCAAGTATTGGCTAAACCGGGTACCATCACTCCTCACACCAAATTCAAAGCAGAAGTTTACGTATTGAGCAAAGAAGAGGGTGGTCGTCATACTCCGTTCTTCGCCAACTACCGTCCACAATTCTACTTCCGTACTACCGACGTAACCGGCGCGGTTACTTTGGAAGAAGGTGTAGAAATGGTTATGCCTGGTGAGAACGTGGCGATCACTGTAGAACTGATTGCACCGATCGCTATGGAAGAAGGTCTGCGCTTTGCGATTCGCGAAGGCGGTCGTACCGTAGGTGCGGGCGTGGTTTCTTCTGTTATCGCTTAA
>NZ_AEPF01000075.1 GCF_000193735.1 Neisseria sicca 4320 | reverse complement strand
TAGCCTTGCCGTACTATCTGTATTGTCTGCGGCTTCGTCGCCTTGTCCTGATTTAAAGTTAATCCACTATAAATTCCTAACAAATATTGATTGGGAATTTTTCATTAAAAATACCTTTTACTACTCAATCGGAGCTTGGCATGAACATCCAAAAAAACTTTGCCGTTGTATGCGCTGCCTTGGCAGCATCATCTTTCGCATTTGCAGAAACCGCCGACGCTGAGCGCGATGCCGCCGCGTTGGCGACGACAAGTGATTACGTCAATTCAGGCAGCGTCATCCGCAAAGACGAAGACAAAATCAGTATTTTCAACGATTTGCTGACTGTAAACGGCTCATTCCGCGTCCGTGCCGACACTAAAGACATCAATGCCAACAACAGCAGCACCAATCCCACACCCGAAGCCTCCAACACCAATTTCAACGCCGAATTCTGGTTGCGCGCCAAGCTTTACAAAGACTGGAAACTGGTTACCCAAATCGAACCCAACATCGACTTGAAAACCGGTAAATTCAACGGCGACCACGATGTTCCGGTAAACAAACTCTACGTCGAAGGTACGATTACCGAAGGCATCAAAGCCCGTGCAGGTAAATTCGGCGCATTCTCCTCCTACGGCCGCGTTTGGGATACCGCAGTAACCGGCGGCGAAATCTTCTTTGACAACAAAACCCTGCCCACCAAAATCTACTCAGGCCGCTTTACCGGCAACCTCAACGACAACGCATGGGGCATAGGCGGCCGCCGCAAACATTTTGCCGCCATTCAAAGCAGCCTGCCGGTTAACGAAAACATCAACGTCGGTGCAACCGTCAGCTACATGAAAGACATAGACGTACGCGGCACGAAGAAAAATGCCGTCTTCGGCGAAATCGGCACGGATGTTAAATTCAACGACGATTGGCGTTGGATGGCGGCGGTCAGCAAGTCCAACATCAAAGCTTATAACGACGCAGGACAAAAAATCAAAAACGACGGCGTGTTCACTGAAGTCCGCTACAAACTCGCCGACTGGAAAGTCCGCAATTCCTACGATGCCTTCCTGAACTACCGAAGAGTCGGCGCACTTTCGGGTGTATCTTCGGCCGAGGATTACAGCAAAAACGTACAAGGCGTACAAATCGGCGCAACTTATATTCCTTGGAAAAACTGGAAAGTATCAGGCTTCTACCTGGCGGGTAAACAAGTTACCCCGACTGCCGGTACCACTAAACAAGACGTAAACGTTTTACGCGGTCAGGTGGAATACAAATTCTAAGCCATTTGGACAAAGGTTTTGTAGAGACTGAAAAACAGGCAGGGAAAACCTGCCTGTTTTGGTTGGGATAAGATTTCAGACGACCTGTACCTATCTTTCCGATACAGGTCGTCTGAAAAGTGTGATTCCACCAAGACGAACTTCAAATCCTACCAGCTGTCGCGCTTCATGCGGTCGAGTTGGCGGCGGTCGCGTTTGGTCGGTCTGCCGTCGGGGTACGCCGCGCTGATGCGGCTTGCTTGGTCGAGCTGTTTCTGCGCTTCGCGTTCGGCGGCGGTTTTCATGTCTTCTTCGTAAAGCCGGCGCGCTTCGGGCGCGGGGCGGCGTTGGTGGTTGAGTGCCAATACTTTGATTTTGTAAGGCAGCGAATTGAGCGTCAGGTCGATGGTGTCGCCCGCGCTGATGTTTTTGCTGTTTTTGACTTTGGCGCCGTTGACCTGAACCCTGCCCAATTCGATATGTTTTTGAGCCAGCGCGCGGGTCTTGAAAAAGCGCGCAGCCCAGAGCCATTTGTCGAGCCGCATCGCCGTATTGTCGTGGTCGTTTTTCATAGACTGTTTGAAATGATTGAACTGAATGGAAGTTTATCATAAGATACGGCACTTCATTTGTTTAGTGCAGATATACTATATCGTTGTAAAAGGTCGTCTGAAAAGGCATCCGCCCAATTATCTGCCGTCTTGCGCGGCATATCCCCAATGAGAAATGCTGCCAAATATGCCTGATTGGCGTATGATAGCGGCAGCGTCCCTACCGAGAGCTTCACCCTATGAAACCAGTTTTTTTGGATTTTGAACAACCCATCGCCGAATTAACCAATAAAATCGAAGAGTTGCGCTTTGTGCAGGGCGAATCCGCCGTCGATATTTCCGATGAAATCGCCAGATTGCGAAAGAAAAGCAACGATTTGACCAAATCGATTTTCAACAAGCTGACGCCCGCTCAGATTTCGCAGGTTTCACGCCATCCCCAACGTCCTTACACCTTAGATTACATCCAAGCCATTTTCACCGATTTTGAAGAGTTGCACGGCGACCGCCATTATTCAGACGACTATGCCATCGTCGGCGGTCTGGCGCGCTTCAACGGACAAAGCGTGATGGTTATCGGTCATCAAAAAGGCCGCGACACCAAAGAAAAAATCCGCCGCAATTTCGGTATGCCGCGCCCTGAAGGCTACCGCAAAGCACTGCGTCTGATGCAGACTGCTGAGAAATTCAATATTCCCGTGATGACTTTTGTCGACACGCCGGGTGCGTATCCGGGCATCGGCGCGGAAGAGCGCGGTCAGTCCGAAGCCATCGGACGCAACCTGTACGAATTGACCCGCCTGCGTGTGCCGGTTTTATGTACCATCATCGGCGAAGGCGGTTCCGGCGGCGCGCTGGCGATTGCGGTCGGCGATTACGTCAATATGTTGCAATATTCGACTTACTCGGTTATTTCTCCGGAAGGCTGCGCGTCTATTCTGTGGAAAACCGCCGAAAAAGCGGCAGATGCCGCGCAAGCCTTGGGCATTACCGCCAAACGCCTGCAAGAATTGGATTTGATCGATAGCGTGATCAGCGAGCCTTTGGGCGGCGCACACCGCGACTTTGAAACGACCATGAAAAATGTCAAAACGGTGTTGGAAACCGAGTTGTACGAAGCGCAAAATATGCCGATGGCGGATTTGCTGTCGCGCCGTTTCGACCGGATTATGGCTTACGGTAAGTTTACGGATAAGTAAACAGTTAATGTGTAGAAAAGCAGGCAGAAGCCCCCCTGCCTGCTTTTTCATTTCTAAGAACTTGCCTTGCTGACAAAGCATACATTACGCCATATGAACCCGACGTCGTCTGAAAACCTTCCGCCTCAATGCCGCAGTTTGTTGGAAACCCTGCGTCTTTCGGCGCGTTTGCTTCCGGATGGTTGTATGGTAACGGTTGGACTAAGCGGCGGTTTGGATTCGGTGGTGTTGCTGCATATGCTCGCGTGTTTACGGGAAGAGCTTGGATTGGAAGTACACGCGTTGCATGTTCATCATGGATTGAGCTGCAATGCGAATGACTGGCTGTCGTTTTGCACACGTTTATGCCAAAAATGGAATGTGCCGTTCAGAAGCGTAAAAGTTGAAGTCAAAAAAGACGGATTGGGGATTGAAGCCGCCGCACGGAAAGCACGTTATCAGGCGTTTTCAGACGACCCCTCCGGTGTCATCGCGTTGGCGCACCATCAGGATGATCAAATTGAAACATTCATGCTCGCGGCGGTTCGCGGCGGCGGCATCAAAGCACTTGCCGCCATGCCGCAATGGCGCAAATTGAATGATGAAAAACAAATTTGGCGGCCGCTGCTGACGTTTTCCCGAGAAGAATTGGAAAGCTACGCCGCTGCCTGCAACCTGCCGAACATCGAAGACGAAAGTAATGCCGATACAGCCTTTTTAAGGAATTGGATGCGTTACGAAGCGTTGCCGGTTTGGCGGGAGCGCATTCCGAATTTCGACCGTCATGTTTGTGCCAACATTCGTTCTTTGCAAACCGATTTGGCGATTTTGGACGAAGTTGTCGATGCGGATTATCAGACGGTTTGTGAGAGCGGACGCTTCCAAGTCAGCCGTTGGCAGACATTCAGCGAAGCACGCCGCAGCCGGATTCTTTGGCGTTTTTTTAAGGAGAATGGGATCGCGGAAAGTTCTCCGAGAAAGCTGGCGGATTTTGCGCGGATACTGTTGGAAGCGGAAACTGCACAATGGCAGTTTGGTGAAACATCGGTATGTTTATACCGGGATTTTTTATTTATATTGAAACAAAGCCAGTTTGCAGACGCAGATTGGATAAAGGGAAAAGAAGTCAGAGGTCGTCTGAAAGATATTCTCCAAGAAAACGGTTTTTTTCTGGTGCCACACCGCAACGGATTGCCGGAATCGGTCTTGGAAGAAGAAGGAATCATTCGGACGGCGGGCAGTGATGATATGATGAATGTAGGGTTTTTGTATAAAAACGTTAAGAAAGTGTTGCAAGAAAACCATACTGTACCGTTCGTCAGAAAATGCTGGCCGATTATCATAAATACTGACGGAAACTGCATTGCTATTGTTAACCTTAAAGTAAGCCACGATTTTCAAGGGATTGACGGTTTTTTACCGGTTTACGGAAAATTTTTGAGATATAAATGGAACTAAATGCGGCGAAAGTTGTCTCTTACTGGCACAGCACGCTTTACTACTTTATAGCTTATAATGCAGTTATTATAAAAGGTAAGATATGAATGATCGCCAGATTGATCAGGCCTTGGTGGAGCGCGCGCAGAAAGGCGAACAAAAAGCATTCGAGATGCTGATGTCTAAATATCAGCGTCGGCTCATCCGCTTGATTTCCCGTTTTGTCAAAGACGAACACGAAGTCAACGATGTGGCGCAAGAGGCAATGATCAGGGCTTATCGGGCGTTGCCGAATTTTCGAGGACACAGCGCTTTTTATACTTGGTTGTATCGTATTGCGATCAATACTGCCAAGAACTTCTTAGTAACCTCAGGGAAATTACCCTTCGTCAGCGCAGAGGCCGCCAATGAAGACGGCGATATTCTGGATTTATCGGATCAGATTGCGGATTACCATACGCCGGAAGCTGAAATGATCAATCGGGAAATTTTGCACACAGTAGAGTTGACGATTTCACATTTGCCCGAAGACTTACGAAAAGCCATCACCCTTCGTGAAATGGAAGGTTTGTCTTATGAAGAAATAGCTAAGATTATGGATTGTCCGATAGGGACCGTTCGATCCCGCATTTTCAGGGCGCGGGAAGTCATAGCAAAAGATTTGAGGCCGTTGCTGGAAACCTCAGGAAATCAAAGATGGTAAAAAAACAGGTTTATAGATTAGGTGGGACAATGAAATGGTGACAACAATGAATACAACAAGAGAATATGTTTCCATGCTGATGGATAGCAATCAAGTAAATGATGAAATGCTTGACCGTCTTTTGTCAGAAGATGCTGCCGCAGAAGCGTGGTACGAATACCATCTGATTGGCGATTGCGTGCGTTACAAAGCAGGCACCGGACGTGATGCTGACTTTATGCAAAGCGCAGCATTTACCGCTACGCTTGCCGAAATCAGTGAAGAACATAAGCAACGTTATGAAGCCGAAGTTGCCGCTGCGTTGCCTGTTAAGGACGTTCAAGCTGCGAACAGTTCATTCTTCAATTATTTTGCCGTTGCCGCCAGCGTGGTTGCCGTTGCCGTTGCAGTATGGCAATTCGGTCCGCAAGTGAAGGGCGATTCGTCAGGCATGGTTGCGGAAAAAGCTGTTGATACCAAAAACCAGCAGAAACATATTGTGCCCGTAGCTGCTAATCCGATAGTAAAAAATGCTTCGGACGCTGTGGTACTCCCTGATTCTGTAAAGAATGAAAAGGGTGTGAGTCAGACTACGGTTCGAACTGAAGTGCAGATTCAACAGGACTCCTCCGCCGTTCATTAAATTGCATAGAGATACAGATTTCATCTAGCAGAGAAATCCCTTCCCGAGCTATTCGGGAAGGGATTTTGTTTTTGAACGGATGTATCTTGAGGTCGTCTGAAAAGCAGGTTGAAAGAAGAAGGGTGCTATTGTGCTGTACCCTTTTAATTCGAATCCGCTATATAATGCGGCACATGAAATTGATTACCTCCGCGCAAAACGAGCAGCTCAAGCATTTGTCCAAGCTGCTTTCACAATCTAAAGTACGCCGGGAATATGGGCAAACCGTGTTAGAAGGCGTGCATCTTTTGCAGGTCTATTTAGAGGCGGGGTACACGCCCAAACAAGTGTATTTGCCCGAAAGTAAAAACACGCATCCTGAAATCCTAAATTTAATCAGCAGCTTGGATGAAGATCGTATTACTTGGGTCGGAAACGAAGCCTTGTCTAAAATCACCAGTCTGAATGACGCCGATGATGTGATGACTTGGATAGAGATTCCGCCGCAAGATGATTTGCCTTTAAGCGGCGACTGCGTGGTGTTGGACAGGCTGCAAGACCCGGGCAATGTGGGTACGGTTTTACGCAGCGCGGCAGCTTCGGGCGTCAGGCAGATTGTGTTGGGTAATGACTGCGTCGATATTTGGTCGCCCAAAGTATTGCGCGCAGGTATGGGGGCGCATTTTCTGCTGGACATATACAGCCGCGTTTCCCTGCCGCATTGGCTGGATGCCTATCAGGACAAAATATGGGCGACCGCTTTGGACGGGCGCAATCCCTCCGACTTGTACAAACTGGATTTAAACGCTCCTTGCGCTTGGGTTTTCGGCAATGAGGGCAGCGGCGTGAGTCGGGAAATTTTGGAAAAAGTCGACGGCAGCGTCAGAATCCCGATGCTGGGACAGACCGAGTCGTTAAACGTTGCCATGGCGGCAACCGTATGCCTTTTCGAGCAAGTGCGCCAACGTCTCGCGTAAGCACACTTTCAGACGACCGGTCAGTTTAGGAGAAGCCCACTGAAGGTCGTCTGAAACCTTATCTTCTGCAAACTCAAAACACCAAACCGGCGGTTAATCTGTTTAACCGCCGGTTTGGTGTTTCAAAGCAATCAAAATTTGTCATCAGGCCAGCGCGTACTTTGCAGGATGCTGGCGTCAACGTCTTGAATATTGCGATGACCGGTGAACGCCATGGATATGTCCATTTCTTTATACAGGATTTCCAGCGCGCGGGTAACGCCTTCTTCGCCGTATGCGCCCAAGCCGTAGAGGAACGCACGGCCTATCATCGTGCCTTTTGCGCCCAAAGCCCATGCTTTGAGGACGTCCTGACCGCTGCGGATGCCGCTGTCCATCCAAACTTCGATGTCGCTGCCTACTGCGCTGACGATGTCGGGCAAGGCTTTGATGGAGGATACGGTATCATCAAGTTGGCGGCCGCCATGATTGGAAACGACCAATGCGTCCGCGCCGCTTTTCGCTGCTTTTTCAGCGTCTTCAGGTTCCATAATGCCTTTGATAATCAGCTTGCCGCCCCACAAATCCTTAATGCGTGCCACATCGTCCCAGCTCAGGCGCGGGTCGAATTGTTCGGAAGTCCACGAAGATAGCGAAGACAAATCACCGACGTTTTTGGCGTGTCCAACGATGTTGCGGAACGTTCGGCGTTCCGTGTTCAACATTTTCATACACCATTCGGGCTTGGTTGCCAGATTGATTAAATTGGCAATGGTCGGTTTCGGCGGCGCGGACAGACCATTTTTAATGTCTTTGTGGCGTTGCCCCAAAACCTGCAAGTCGGCGGTCAAAACCAACGCCGAACATTTGGCATCCTTCGCGCGCTTAATCAGGTTTTCCATAAACTCGCGGTCGCGCATCACATAAAGCTGAAACCAAAACGGCGCACTGGTGTTTTCGGCAACGTCTTCAATCGAGCAGATAGACATGGTGGACAAAGTAAACGGAATGCCGAACTTCTCCGCCGCCCGCGCCGCCAAGATTTCGCCGTCTGCGTGTGCCATGCCGGTAAAGCCAGTCGGCGCAATCGCCACCGGCATCTTCACATCCTGCCCGATCATTTTGGTCTCTAAACTACGACCTTCCATATTGACCAATACCTTTTGTCGGAAGCGGATGTCTTTGAAATCCGAAGTGTTTTCGCGGTAGGTAGTTTCCGTCCAGGAACCTGAATCGATGTAATCGTAAAACATGCGCGGCATTTTGCGCTTGGCGACAAGGCGCAGGTCTTCGATGCAGGTCATTTTGCTCAAATCGAGTTTCATTGTTGATTGCCTCTGTTAAGGGGTTGCTTATGTTATAGCGTGGGTCGTCTGAAACGGATTAGGGCGGTTTCAGATGACCTTTTGCAATACCATAATGATTTAGTACGAATTAAATAATCTATATCAATCGCAATTATAAAGCAAATGGTTTTAACCCTGCAAAGAGCGGGGCGATAGTACTTTTCAGATGACCTCGGATCCAAGTTTCGGATAAAAAAGAAAAATCTTGAGAGAAATAAAAATCAATGTGTACAGTCATTTAAACAAACAATCGGAAGTCTTGTGAATATACTTGACTGAATCACTCAGATATTAGACAATCGTACCACTATAAAAAAGCCGACACAGGCAACTACCATGAGACTGACCACAAAAGGGCGTTTTGCCGTTACCGCCATGATCGATTTGGCGATGAACGCGCAAACCGGCGCTGTCAAACTCAGCGCCATCAGCGAACGCCAAAGCATTTCGCTTTCCTATCTCGAGCAACTATTCAGCAAACTGCGGCGCGCCGGGCTGGTTGAAAGCCTGCGCGGCCCCGGCGGCGGCTACATCCTCGCCGCCCCTCCCGCACAAATCAATATCGCCCAAATCATTTCCGCCGCCGAAGACAAGCTGGACGCCACCCAATGCAGCAGTAAAGCCAACTGCCACCACGGCGCGCCCTGCCTGACGCACGACCTTTGGGAAAATCTGAACAAAACCATCAACGATTACCTCAGCAGCGTTACCCTGCAAAGCATCATCGAACAGAAAAACAGCGATGACGGCAGCCACGTCATCCAATTTACACATATCCATTAAGCAGCATTACAGAAAAAGAAAGAGCAAACCATGACCGTCAAAACCCCCGTTTATCTCGACTACGCCGCCACAACCCCCGTTGACAAACGCGTTGCCGAAAAAATGATTCCCTACTTGACCGAAACCTTCGGCAACCCCGCTTCCAACAGCCATCCATTCGGCTGGGAAGCAGAAGAGGCCGTCGAAAAAGCACGCGCCGACATCGCCGCCCTGATTAACGCCGATCCCAAAGAAATCGTCTTCACCAGCGGCGCAACCGAGTCCGACAACCTCGCCATCAAAGGCGCGGCAAATTTCTACAAAACCAAAGGCAAACACCTCATCACCGTCAAAACCGAACACAAAGCCGTGCTCGACACCATGCGCGAACTCGAACGCCAAGGTTTCGAAGTAACCTATCTCGGCGTACAAGAAAACGGTTTGATTGATTTGGAAGAACTCAAAGCCGCCATCCGCGACGACACCATCCTGATTTCCGTAATGTGGGTGAACAACGAAATCGGCGTGGTACAAGACATTCCCGCCATCGGCGAAATCTGCCGCGAACGCAAAATCATCTTCCACGTCGATGCCGCCCAAGCCTGCGGCAAAGTGCCTGTGGACGTGGAAGCTGCCAAAATCGACCTGCTGTCCATGTCCGGCCACAAAGTGTACGGCCCCAAAGGCATCGGCGCACTGTACGTCCGCCGCAAACCCCGCGTCCGCCTCGAAGCCCAAATGCACGGCGGCGGCCACGAACGCGGCTTCCGCAGCGGCACCCTGCCGACCCACCAAATCGTCGGCATGGGCGAAGCCTTCCGCATCGCCAAAGAAGAACTCGAGCAAGACATGGCGCACTACCGCAAACTGCGCGACATCTTCCTCAAAGGCATAGAAGGCATCGAAGAAGTCTATATCAACGGCGACCTCGAACACCGCGCCCCGAACAACCTGAACGTCAGCTTCAACTTCGTCGAAGGCGAAAGCCTGATTATGGCAGTCAAAGAACTCGCCGTATCCAGCGGCTCCGCCTGTACCTCCGCCTCGCTCGAACCCAGCTACGTCCTGCGCGCGCTCGGCCGTAATGACGAACTGGCACACTCATCCCTGCGCATCACCTTCGGCCGCATGACCACCGAAGAAGAAGTGCAATTTGCCGCAGAACTGATCAAATCCAAAATCGGCAAACTGCGCGAACTGTCGCCGCTGTGGGAAATGTTCAAAGACGGGATTGATTTGAACTCGATTGAATGGGCAGCGCATTAACAAAGAGAAAAGGTCGTCTGAAAATCCTAAAAGATCTTTTCAGACGACCTAAAAGCCACCACATTAAAATCAAGGATACAAAACCATGGACGAACAAGATTTAGATTTGGACAATCTCGACAACCTGCTTGAAGATTTTGACGGCGTTACCGTGGAAGGCGGCGTCGATTCGGAAAATGACGACGGCTGCGAAGGCGGTGCGTGCAAAATCTAAACTTCAGGTCGTCTGAAAACCGGCAAACAAACCACTTAAACCATCAAAAAACATTAAGGAAACCACATCATGGCATACAGCGATAAAGTAATCGACCACTATGAAAACCCCCGCAACGTCGGTACTTTCGATAAAAACGACGAGTCTGTCGGCACCGGCATGGTCGGCGCGCCTGCCTGCGGCGACGTGATGCGCCTGCAAATCAAAGTCAACGACGAAGGCATCATCGAAGACGCTAAATTCAAAACTTACGGCTGCGGCTCCGCCATCGCTTCGTCCAGCCTGATTACCGAGTGGGTAAAAGGTAAAAGCCTGGATGACGCGCTGGCAATCAAAAACAGCGAAATCGCCGAAGAATTGGAACTGCCGCCTGTGAAAATCCACTGCTCCATCTTGGCTGAAGATGCGGTAAAAGCGGCTGTTGCCGACTATCGCAAACGTCAGGAAAACAAATAACCCGATTCGGTTGGTGTTTTGTCGGCAGACGTTCATAGGATTTCTGAAAGTCTTAGGATTTTCGGGAAAAGCAAACCTGATGATTTGTTCTCTTCACCCTCGGAGGTCGGAAGTCAAGGGCACAGAAACTTAATCCTTTTGAAGTTGCCGCCAAATTTGGGACTGCCTGCCAATCTATTCCCTCTCCCAGCGGGAGAGGGTTAGGGAGAGGGCGATAAGCCGCAGGCTTATATTGAGTCGATACGCTTGAAAAATCAAAAGAGACGACATGCCTTCTTTCGTGAAGAAGAGGATAAGGGCACAATAACTTAATCGTTTGGAAGTGGTCGCCAAATTTGGGACTGCCTGCCAATCTATTCCCTCTCCCAGCGGGAGAGGGTTAGAGAGAGGGCGATAAGCCGTAGGCTTATATTTAGTCGATACGCCTGCAAAATAAAAGGAGACGAAATGCCTTTTACCGATGAAGAAGCCCAATCCTTGCTTGCCGTCAAAGGCATAGGCAAAACCGTATTGCAGCGTTTGCAGCAAATGGGTTTGGATGATGTTGCCACGCTGGCGGCTGCGGATTTGGAAGACATTTTGGAACAAGGCGCAAAACTGACCGGCTCGACTTGTTGGAAAAACAGTCCGCAGGCAAAAGCTGCCGTTTCCGCAGCGATAGAGTGGGCAAAACAGCGTTTTCAGACGACCTGAAAGATATGAGGTCGTCTGAAAATGAAAGTAGGCAAACAAAACAATGATTGCGAAATAAGGAAAAAAGCATGATTACCATCACAGAAAACGCAGCCAAACACATCAACAGCTACCTGACCAAGCGCGGCAAAGGCTTGGGCGTGCGCTTGGGTGTGAAAACCAGCGGCTGCTCGGGCATGGCGTACAACCTTGAATTTGTCGATGAAGTGAACGAAGACGACCTGATTTTTGAAGAACACGGCGCGCGCGTTTATATCGACCCGAAAAGCTTGGTTTATCTGGACGGCACGCAAGTCGATTACACCAAAGAAGGTTTGCAGGAGGGTTTCAAATTTGAAAACCCGAATGTCAAAGACTCTTGCGGTTGCGGCGAGAGCTTCCACGTTTAAGACAAAAAAGTGGCGGGACAGTATCAAAACCGTCCCGCCATTTTTTCGCTTCTTGTCTGTTGTAGCTGCCTTTGCCTTTTCTTTTCCGTTCGACCTTGTGTCGGAACAAATCGGATTTCACTAAGGCTTTTAAAGCATTGTCGCGTATTTTGCCTTTATTGTGCTGCACTTTACTGCTCATATTTAGTCCTTTTGGTTAAGAATCAGCGGATTATAAGGCAAAATCAGGTTTCTGCCGAAAATTTCACATTAATTATCCCGCCATGTCTCAATATTTCACACTCTTCCAGCTTGAACCCGCTTTCGATATCGACGCCGAAAGCTTGGAGCAAACCTACCGCGCCTTGGCGGCACGTTTCCATCCCGACAAATTCGCTTCAGCCTCCGCCTTCGAACAAAAGCAGGCAGTGATGATGTCTTCCACCATCAACGATGCCTACCGTACCTTGAAAAATCCCATCGACCGCGCCGCGTATCTGTTGAAAATGTTGGGTATAGATGCCGACGCGCCGGAGCATACCTCTTTCGCTCCCGAATTTCTCATGCAGCAAATGGAATGGCGCGAAACGCTGATGGATGCGCAAATGGAGCAAAACAACGAAGCCCTGCGCGCGTTGGACCAAGAAATCAGCCGCGAACAAGACAAGCTGTATCAAGATTTGCGGACGGCCTTTGCAGGGAATGACCATGAAGCCGCCGCCCAATGGGTACGCCACGGCAGGTTTTTAAACAAGCTGCGCAACGAAATCGCCGCCGCATTGCAAGATTGAAGACAAAGCTTTTGAGCGAATCTAAAAGGTCGTCTGAAACCGGAGTAAGGTTTCAGACGACCTTTATTGCTTATTTCATCATGTTGTATGCCATTATATTTTCAAAATTTAACACAAGTCCGAATTTGCCTTATTTCATAAGCGCATAACCGTATGAGGGTTTTGATGCCGAAAAACACGTCTTCGCGGTAAGGCTTGAATCATAGGGAAAGAGGTCGTCTGAAAGAAAATTGGGAAAAGCACGATTTCAAAACAGCAGTCTTGTCAAGACTAGATAAGCAACGAAAAATACACTATATTGTGCCACTCGATATTAATACCTACTGTATCTTGTGTTTCAGGATGGAGAAAGCTCACGATGAATGCACCGACTGATTTGAAAGTAACCAAGCGCGACGGACGTTTGGAAAATCTAGACTTAGACAAAATCCACCGCGTCGTTACTTGGGCGGCGGAAGGCTTGAAAAACGTTTCCGTATCGCAAGTCGAGCTCAAATCGCACATCCAGTTTTACAACGGCATCCGCACCGACGACATCCACGAAACCATCATCAAGGCGGCTGCCGATCTGATTTCGCAGGATACGCCCGACTATCAATATCTCGCCGCGCGTCTGGCGATTTTCCACCTGCGTAAAATCGCTTACGGCGAGTTCGAACCGCCGCATCTCTTCGACCACGTTAAAAAACTTACCGATGCGGGCAAATACGACCGCCACATCATCGAAGATTACAGCCAAGAAGAATTTGACGAGCTGAACGCCTATATCGACCACAGCCGCGACATGACCTTCTCGTATGCCGCTGTGAAGCAGCTCGAAGGCAAATATCTGGTGCAGAACCGAGTTACCCGCCAGATTTATGAAACGCCGCAGTTCTTATACATTTTGGTGGCGATGTGTCTCTTCAGCAAATATCCGAAAGAGACGCGCTTGGATTACGTCAAACGTTTTTACGATGCCGTTTCTACGTTTAAAGTATCGTTGCCGACTCCGATTATGAGCGGCGTGCGTACGCCTACGCGCCAATTCTCAAGCTGTGTATTGATTGAATGCGACGACAGTCTGGATTCCATCAACGCCACCACCAGTGCGATTGTGAAATACGTTTCCCAACGTGCGGGCATCGGCATCAACGCCGGACGTATCCGCGGTTTGGGCAGCGAAATCCGTGGCGGCGAAGCGCAACACACCGGCTGCATTCCGTTTTTCAAAATGTTCCAAGCGGCAGTTAAATCCTGCTCGCAGGGCGGCGTACGCGGCGGCGCGGCAACTTTGTTCTACCCCTTGTGGCACATCGAAGCCGAAAGCCTGTTGGTGTTGAAAAACAACCGCGGCGTCGAAGACAACCGCATCCGTCAGCTTGATTACGGCGTGCAAATCAACCGCCTGCTGTATACCCGCCTGATTAAAGGCGGCAACATCACGTTGTTCTCGCCCAACGAAGTCCCCGGTCTGTACGACGCATTCTTTGCCGACCAGGATGAATTCGAGCGTCTCTACACGAAATACGGGCAAGACCCGAACATCCGCAAACGCACCTTGTCGGCTACCGATTTGTTCTCCACACTGATGCAGGAACGTGCCGGAACGGGACGCATCTACATCCAAAACGTTGATCATTGCAACACGCACAGTCCGTTTGATCCGCGCGTCGCGCCTGTACACCAGTCCAATCTGTGCATGGAAATTGCCTTGCCAACCAAACCGCTGGACAACATCAACGACCCGAACGGCGAAATCGCCTTGTGTACCTTGTCCGCCTTCAACTTGGGCGCATTAAACAGCTTGGACGAACTGGAAGAACTTGCCGATTTGACCGTGCGCGCACTCGATGCCTTGCTGGATTATCAAGACTATCCGGTCGAAGCCGCCCGCACCGCGACCATGAACCGCCGCACGCTCGGCATCGGCGTCATCAACTACGCCTACTATCTGGCGAAAAACGGCGTCCGTTACAGCGACGATTCCGCGCTCGGCCTGACCCACCGAACCTTTGAAGCCATGCAGTATTACCTGCTCAAAGCATCGGTGAACCTTGCCAAAGAATACAGCGCATGCCCGCTGTTCAGCCAAACCGTTTATTCGCAAGGCAAACTGCCCATCGACACCTACAAAAAAGACTTGGATGCCGTATGCAGCGAACCGCTGTTGTGCGACTGGGAAAGCCTGCGCGCCGACATCGTCAAATACGGTCTGCGCAACTCCACCCTGACCGCACTCATGCCGTCTGAAACCAGTTCGCAAATCGCCAACGCCACCAACGGCATTGAGCCGCCGCGCGGATTGGTAACGGTCAAAGCATCGAAAGACGGCATCCTGAAACAAGTCGTGCCTGAATTTGAAACCCTGAAAGACGCCTACGAAACCCTATGGCAGCTTCCGGGCAACGAAGGCTACCTGAAACTTGTCGGCGTGATGCAAAAATTCGTCGATCAGGCGATTTCCGCCAACACCGCTTATGATCCGGGCAAATTCGAAGGCAACAAAGTTTCTATGAAACAAATGCTCAAAGACCTGCTGACTGCCTACAAATACGGCGTCAAAACTCTGTACTATCACAACACCCGCGACGGCGCGGACGATACGCAGACCGATATTCAGGATGACGGCTGCGCTGGTGGGGCTTGTAAGATTTGACTTTGCAATTTACCTATTTGAAAGTGAAACAGGCTATGCAAAGCAAACAGATAAAAGAACCCAAGCTTTGGAAATCTTACGATGAACAGTTGGAAATTCTGAAAAGTAGAGGACTACAGATCGATGACGAAAAAAATGCATTAGGATATTTACGCAGTATTGGTTATTACCGACTAAGTGGCTATTTTTACTCTTTCCGCCAATTTGATCCCCAAAATCCTAATAGCAGGTTAGATAGGTTTATTACAGATACTCGTTTTGAAGATGTCAAAAGCCTTTATATGTTCGATAAGAAATTGCGACAATTGGCATTAGATGCACTGGAAAGAATTGAAGTAGCTCTTCGGGTAAATATCGCCCATACATTGGGGCAGTATGATCCCTTGTCTTACAAGGATAACAAATATTTTATCCCTGGCTTTAATCATGCCGAATGGCTGAATAGGCATGATAATTTAGTCGAACGTGAAAAGAAAACCAGTTTTATTAGACATCATCTGGAACATTATACCGATTTACCTATTTGGGTAGCCTGTGAAGTATGGGATTTTGGCACGATGTCTATGCTGTATAAAGGGATGTTAAATAAAGATAAAGACCGTATTGCTAAATTGTATCGTTTGAAAGATGGCAAACATCTACAAACGCATCTACACGCATTTAACTTTATCCGCAACGTTTCGGCACATCATAGCCGATTGTGGAATAGAGACATTACGTTTAAAGCTAGCTTGAAAGGTTTGTCTGATGCAGAATGGAAATCACTGTCTATCAATAAACCGTTTGTGTATTTTTGCCTGATGAAACGGATGTTAGATGTTATTTGTCCGCGAACCGAATGGGGAGGCCGTCTCCTTGCTTTACTGGATGAGTTTTCTGATGTCGTGAATAAAGCTGTAAGTTTGCGCGATATGGGTTTGGAAAATGATCCGCGAAACTGGAGATTGTGGCAAAGATAAAAGAAAGCCCCCAACCTTGTGGCTCCAACCGCGTAGGTTGGCAAAGTTGGGGGAGTTGTTAGGGAGAATTATAACTAACAGCTATATTTAAGGCAAGAATTTAATGTACAGATACATTCAGATGACCTTACTTAAAACATATTAGGTCGTCTGAAATCCAAATTGCTAAATTGAAATAATCTGAGAAAAAACCATGTCCTGCGAACACCTAGTCATGTCATACAGCACCTTTTCCAAAACCAAAAACGACGCGCTTAAAGAGCCGATGTTTTTTGGTCAGCCGGTAAATGTTGCCCGTTATGACCAGCAGAAATACGAAGTATTTGAAAAACTGATTGAAAAACAATTGTCTTTCTTTTGGCGTCCGGAAGAAATCGACGTGTCGCGCGACCGTATCGACTACGCGAACCTGCCCGAACATGAGAAACACATTTTCATCAGTAACTTAAAATACCAAACCTTGCTCGACTCCATCCAAGGCCGCAGTCCGAACGTTGCCTTACTACCTTTGGTGTCGATTCCCGAACTGGAAACTTGGATTGAAACGTGGAGCTTCAGCGAAACCATCCACTCGCGCAGTTACACCCATATTATCCGCAATATCGTCAATGATCCGTCGGTCGTGTTCGACGACATCGTGCAGAACGAATACATCATCGCCCGCGCCGAAGACATCGCCTGCTATTACGATGATTTAATCGAATACACCCAGTATTACAACTTGTTAGGCGAAGGGACGCACAATGTCGGCGGCAAGCTCGTTACCGTGTCTTTGCGCGAGTTGAAGAAAAAACTCTATCTCTGCCTGATGTGCGTCAATGTGTTGGAAGCCATCCGTTTCTACGTTTCATTTGCCTGTTCGTTCGCCTTTGCCGAGCGCGAGTTGATGGAAGGCAACGCCAAAATCATCAAACTGATTGCCCGCGACGAAGCCCTGCACCTGACCAGCACCCAGCATATGCTCAACCTGATGCGCGCCGGTTCAGACGACCCAGAAATGGCGGAAATCGCCGTCGAATTACAGGACGAATGTTTCAAACTCTTCAAAAAAGCGGCGGAGCAGGAAAAAGAATGGGCTGCCTATCTGTTTAAAGACGGTTCGATGATTGGTCTGAACAAGGAAATTTTGGCGCAATACGTCGAATACATCACCAACCTGCGTATGCAGGCGGTCGGTCTGCCCGCCGGATTCGAAGGCGCTACCCAAAACCCGATTCCGTGGATTAACGCGTGGCTGTCGTCTGACAACGTACAGGTTGCGCCGCAGGAAGTGGAAATTTCTTCTTACTTAATCGGTCAGATCGATTCGGAAGTCAGCGCGGACGATTTGGGCGATTTCGAACTGTAATCAAACTCGGCGGTTTTTCAGCATTTCCATCATCAGAGGTCGTCTGAACAGGTGTAGAAACGAAATGAAAGATTTCGGTTACACCGTGCAGACGACCTTTCCCGCTTAAACAGATAACAATGGCACTCATCAGTACACACGACAAAACCTTCGAGCTTCAAGAGGGCGAAACCTTATTGGAGGGCTTGGAGCGCACCGGCCACGAGGTCGAATACCAGTGCCGCAGCGGCTATTGCGGTTCTTGCCGCGTCAAAATATTGGACGGCAGGGTGTCTTACGACGATTTCCCGCTGGCGTTTGTCGCGCCCGGCGATATTCTGCCGTGTTGCTGTAGGGTAAATGAGGACATTAAGGTCGATTGCCGCGTTCGGATGAGCGAACCGGATTTGTTCGATGTCGGCTTGTTTGATGAGCAGGAATAACTTTAATTGATTAGATTGGTAGTGGATTTGAATAGGGATATGGGTGTTTTTATTTGAATCTATCAACTGACTGATTTTTATATTTTAAATACACATTACTGGAAAAATAAAATGATCAAAAACAATACATCCCAATTTTTCTTATTATCCCTCGCTGTCTTATTGGCGGCTTGCTCTCCTGACAAGCAGGATAAGGTAAAAGAATCTGCCGCTTCTGCGCCTTTATCTTCTGTTTTCGAGAAATCCAATACAAATGATAAGACCGTAGAAACGGACATAAACAAAGTAGAAAGCGCACCTTCTTCAAATTGCACCAACCTGCATCAGATTGATGGCATTGATGATTTTGTCCGTCAGGTTGCCGAGAATATTGATTCCAGTTGTTTGTTTGAACGCAACACTAAAGAACTGGCGGCGATTTGGGGTATTCCCGGCGGAGATGATCCTTTGGCTCAGGCAATGTTTCCTGATATTGATGCGGATGACCCTGAAAATGTTAATAAAGTGATAGAAGCTATTGATCAGATGACAAAAGGGGAGCGAAACTATGATGAGCAGGTGATAGAACCGTTAGTTCAAGAGATGAAGGCACTCAGGCAGCAGAATACTTTGGTTTTATCAATAGGCAGTTATACGAGCCAAGGCTCGGATCAGCCGCTGAGAATAACGCGGAATTTCGGTATAGAAGCAACGCCGGAATATCTCAAGAAACACGGCGGCGGGTTTGGCGGCAGTTTTCAAAACATCAGCCAGTTGCCCGAATATTTGAAAGCGCGCGGGAAGATTTTTGAGGCGCAACGGGCATTCCGCCTGTTCAACCGCGACCGCAGCCCTGATAAACCTTATCTGGAAATTGTGTTTGACGAAAGCGGGAAAATCGTTTTGATTACCGTCTATGAAAATGTTTCCAATCCGGCAAGCGGGATTCATTTGATGTGATGGGTTTGGGACGCAAATGGAGAGGGTGGGAATCTGGATTTATTGAGTGTTCGTTGTGAGTTTGATGCGATAGCAGTTCGATTGAAAGCCTTCTATTCCATATCGAAAAGGTCGTCTGAAACCTGAATCGGGTTTCAGACGACCTTTTGTTTGTATGTTTGAGCTTAACCAAATGCTTAACGGCTGTCTTTCCATTGGTAATATTTCGAGCCGAGGAAGGAGCCGAGTTTGCGCAGGAGAGGCTGGGTGATGATGCTGGGGTGTTTGAGTTTTTCAAACGGTTTCAGACGACCATCGTCGCCCATGATGGCTTCGGCGATGGCAAGACCTGCTATGCCGGTAATTGCCATGCCGTGTCCGGAATAGCCTTGGGCATAGTAGATATTGGGGGCGAGTCTGCCGAAGTGGGGCGCGAGGTTGGCGGTAATGTCGCATTCGCCGCCCCATGAGTGTTCGATTTTGACATCGGCAAGCTGCGGGAAGACTTTGAGCATGTCTTGGCGGACAAGCTCAGTCATGCGTTCAGGGTCGTCGATGAACTCGTTGTCTTTACCGCCGAAGAGCAGGCGGCCGTCCGCGCTGAGGCGGTAGTAGTCGAGGACGTGGCGGTTGTCGCAGACGGCCATATTGTTGCGGATGAGGTCTCTGGCGCGTTCGCCCAGCGGCTCGGTGGCGATGATAAAGGTGCTGATGGCGATGGCTTTTTTTTCTAGTGTTTTGAATTTGTTATGCAAACCGGCGTAGGTGTTGACGGCATACACGAGATTTTGGCATTCGATGCTGCCGCCTGGGGTATGGACGAGCCAGCCGCCTTGATAGGGCTCGATACGGGTCATCGGGGACTGTTCGAAAATCTGCGCTCCGGCTTCGACGGCGGCGCGGGCGATGCCCAGGGTGTAGTTGAGCGGATGGAGGTGACCGGAATTAGGGTCGAATTGCGCGCCTAAGTACATATCGCTGTTCAGTTGTTGTTTGAGCGTGTCTTTATCCCAAAGTTCGTAATGGGTGGCGTTGTAATGTTTTTGGGCGTGTTCGTGCCATTGTCGCAATTCTTTCCAGTGCTGTTTGCGGACGGCGACGGTGGCGTAGCCGCGCTGCCAATCGCAGTCGATATGGTGTTTTCTGACGCGTTCGTCAACGAGTTCGACGGCTTGCAGGGATTGTTGCCAAAACCAGCGGGCTTGTTCCAAACCGACTTGTTTTTCGATTTCTTCCATGCCGCAAGCGTAATCGCTGATGACTTGCCCGCCGCTGCGTCCAGATGCGCCGAAGCCGACGCGGGCGGCTTCGAGTACGATCACTTCGTGTCCGTTTTCGGCAAGGGGGAGGGCGGTGCAAAGACCTGTCAATCCTCCGCCGATGACGCAGGTTTCGGTTTTCAGACGACCTTCAAGCTTGGGATAAGCGGCGTGGGGATTGATGGTACTGAAATAATAGGAGGGAAGGTATTCTTTCAAATTGGGATGAATCATGGGGTAATGCTTTGTGTGGTTTCAGACGACCTTTGGAGGGTAGTTAAGGGTCGTCTGAAAAGTTGTCAAACGGGTTGTGTGAAGAAAACAGGCTGACCTTGCATTGATGCGGTCAGCCTGTCTGATTGGGTCAATTCGCTTTTTCGGCGGCGAGCTTTTCCTGACGGTAGGCTTCGGCGGCTTCTCGATCACGTTTGGTTGCTTGGCGCATCATCCAGTAATTGATGACGATAACCAGCGTACCGATGATGCCGATAAGGATGGTTGCCAACACGTTCATCTGCGGGTCGAGACCCAGCTTGATTTTGGAGAAAATCACCTGCGGCAATGTGGAAGAACCGGGGCCGGACAGGAATGAGGTAATCACCAAATCATCCAGCGACAGGGTAATGCCGAGCAGGAAGCCTGAAGCGATGGCAGGGGCAATCAAGGGCAGAGTGATGACGAAAAAGATTTTCAGCGGACGTGCACCCAAGTCCATTGCGGCTTCTTCGAGCGATTGGTCAAGCTCCACCAGACGCGAACGGATGACGACGGTAATGTATGCCATACAAAGCGTCGTATGTCCGAGGAAAATGGTGAAGAAACCGCGGTCGAAGTACAGGTTTTGCAGCAATTCGCTGCCTTGCAGGAACATCTGCACCTGAATAATCAGGAGCAGCATGGAAAGACCGGTAATCACGTCAGGCATAACCATAGGCGCGGAAATCATACCGGCGAACAAGGTGCTGCCGCGGAAGCGTTTGATACGCGCCATCGCGTAGCCTGCCAGCGTACCCAAAACGACAGCTGCAAGCGAAGAAACAGCGGCAATGCGCAGCGACAGCCACGCAGCTTCCAAGATGGTGTCGTTTTCCAGCAATGCGCCGTACCACTTGGTCGAAAAGCCACCCCAAACGGTAACCAGTTTGGATTCGTTGAACGAATAGATGACCAAAACGACCAGCGGAATGTACAGAAACGCCAGCGACAGCATCAGCATCAGTTTCAGAAACCAAGATAATCGGGATTTTTGCATTATTTGGCTCCTTCTTCCAATTCGCGGTTTTCATAATGCTGGAACAGTGCAATCGGCACGACCAGCAGTGCGACCATGACGACGGCGACGGCGGAAGCCAGCGGCCAGTTGTTTTGGTCGAAGAACGCCTGCCACAAGACTTTACCGATCATCAGGTTTTCCGAACCGCCGACCAGCTCGGGAATCACAAATTCACCGACCGCGGGAACGAAAACCAGCATAGAGCCTGCGATGATGCCTGTTTTGGACAGGGGCAGGGTAATGGTGAAGAACGATTTGACCGGTCCTGCACCCAAATCAGAAGCAGCTTCGAGCAGACGGTTGTCGAGTTTCACCAGTTGCGTGTAAAGCGGCAGAATCATAAACGGCAGATAGGCATAAACCATAACCAAGTTCAGCGAGAACGCGTTGTAGAACAGGTCTAAAGGTTCTTCGATAATCTGCATTTTGAGCAGGAAATTGTTGATGATGCCGTTGTGTCCCAGCAGACCCATCCATGCATAGACGCGCAGCAGGAAGGAAGTCCAGAAGGGCAGCATGATCGCAAGCAGCAGACCGTTGCGCATGGCGGGATTGGCGCGCGAAATCGCATAGGCGGTCGGATAGCCGATCAGCAGACAAATGATGGTCGTTGTCAGCGCAGTCTTAATCGAAGACCAGTAGGTCATCAGATAGATATTGCTGTTTTCGCTGTCGCCGAACGGATTCAGGGTGTTCCAAAAATTCTGGAAAATATCGGCATAGTTTTGATAACTGATGGCGATGTTCAGACGACCTAAATCTTCATCGATGCTGGTCAGCGGCGTAAACGGCGGAATGGCGATTTCTTGTTCGGCAAAGCTGATTTTCAGCACGATGGCGAACGGAATCAGAAACAGCACCAAAAGCCAGATATACGGCACGGCGATGACCGCGCGCTGACCCGGGCGGCGGAGCAGTTTGTTTTTCAGTTTTTTAAGGTTCATCTCATTCCCCTTAAATTAACGGAACAACGGAGTCGGTTGGTTTTCCGGCCAGCTGATATAGACGGTTTCGTCCCAAGTCGGCGGCGTGATGTTGCGCACATACCAGTAAGGTGCGGGAACTTGGCTTTTGACGACGCGGCCGTTGGCGAGTTTGATGTGGTAGATCGCGAAGCTGCCCAAATAGGCGATTTCTTCAACCGTACCTTTTGCCCAGTTGAAGCTGCCCAAGTGGTCAGGTTTTTCTTTATACAAATCAATGTCTTCGGGGCGGATGCTGACCCAAATGTCTTGTTCGCTCGGGCCGCCCAAACCGTGGTCGATGCGGACGTGGTTTTCCAAGCCTTCGCATTCGATGACGGCATAATCGGCATGGTCTTCAATTACAACGCCGCTGAAAATATTGGTTTCGCCGATAAATTCGGCAGTAAAGCGGCTGTTGGGATAGTCGTACACATCGCTAGGCGTACCGACTTGTTGCAACTGACCGTCGGACATAATGGCGATGCGGGTCGCCATCGTCATCGCTTCTTCTTGGTCGTGCGTGACCATGATGCAGGTTACGCCGACTTGTTCCAGCGTGTTGACCAATTCGAGCTGGGTTTGTTGGCGCAATTTTTTGTCCAACGCGCCCAAAGGCTCGTCGAGCAGCAGGATTTTCGGACGTTTTGCCAAACTGCGTGCCAAAGCGATACGTTGTTGCTGACCGCCGGACAATTGATGCGGTTTGCGCTTGGCGTATTTGGTCATCTGTACCAGACGCAGCATTTCTTCCACGCGCGCGGCGATTTCATCTTTGGGCATTTTGTCTTGTTTCAGACCGAAGGCAATGTTCTGTTCCACAGTCATGTGCGGGAACAGGGCATAGCTTTGAAACATCATATTGATGGGGCGCTCGTAGGGGGCAAGTTTGGTAATGTCCTGACCGTCCAGAATGATTTTGCCCTGATTAGGGCTTTCCATGCCCGCCAGCATACGCAGCAGCGTAGATTTACCGCTGCCGGAGCTGCCCAAAAGGGCAAAGATTTCATGTTGATAAATATCCAAGTCGATGTTATCGACAGCGTAATTGTCACCAAACTTTTTCACCAAGCCTTGGATTTTGAGATAAGGTTTGGCTGAAGACGCAGTGGTTGCGGTCATAATGGCAATACTCCAATAAAAATGACGAGTACCGGCAAAACGGATTTTCGAAAGGGTGATAAAAAGCTGTTTGATTGCTGGCGGGAGTCGCAACGTCGAAACGTCGTCTGAAACTCTTGTGAAGCGCACGGGCAGCATGGATGGGAAACGGGTGGAAATACAAGGATAAACCGCCTCCGCAGAACTCGCTATTATATTAGCCTATGGCACGCAGGGGCAATACGAAATTGCCCGAAGGGGCTTATTTCTCGCGGATTCGATTTAAACAGTGCGGCTTGTTATCGGTCGGATTGAATCTACTATCAAACCCATACGGGCAAATAGGGAAGAACGATTGTCTCCATATGGGAAATTTAAGCGCGTTGTTTTTATGCAATTAATTTATATGGATATTATGCGTATATCTTAAATATTTATTTAAAATATAATAAAATACGAAATATTAACAATAAAAGTAGTTGCTTGGCAGGTATTTTGTTTTGCCAAACGCAATGAAAAGTAGATTTTCAAATAGATTTTTTCCGTGAATTTTCACGCAAGGGGTAAAACATGAGTATCAAACAGTGGCCTGAAGGTGAGCGTCCGCGTGAAAAATTATTGGCACGCGGCGCGGGTGCATTGAGCGATGCGGAGTTGCTGGCGATTTTGCTGCGGGTCGGTACGCGCGGGATGAGTGCGGTGGATTTGGCACGTTATCTGCTGAACGAGTTTGGCAGCTTGGGCAAACTGATGAGCGCCGACGCTAAAACACTTTCCGCATATAAGGGCATGGGTTTGGCGAGTTTTACCCAATTTGCCGTTGTCAAAGAAATTGGCAGGCGGATTTTGGGCGAGGATTTACAGGAAAACATCACGCTTTCCAGTCCGAAAGCCGTTGCCGACTATCTGCGCCTGCATTTGGGGCACGAAAAGATAGAAGTCAGCACCGCGCTTTTGCTCAACCGCCAAAACAGGCTGATTGCCATGCGCGAACTTTCGCGCGGAACGGTGGCGGAAAATACCGTCTATATCAGGGAAATCGTCAAGCTCGCATTGGACGAATACGCCGACAGCCTGATTATCGCGCACAATCATCCCGGCGGTTCGGCAACGCCTTCGCAATCGGACATCGCGTTTACAGGTCGTCTGAAACAGGCTTTGGCATTGGTTGATGTCTCGCTTTTAGACCATTTTATTGTTACGGCGACAGAAGTCTGCTCGATGCGGGAACAGGGGTATATGGAAGGGTAAAGTGATATTGCTGGGCGGGGCAAAGGTTGGGTTAAGGTCGTCTGAAAACAGGTTTCAGACGACCTTTGTACTGATGTCAGTGTATTCAATATATACGGTTAATACTCTGAATATGGATAATATTTTATAACTAAACGGGCATGTAGGGTCGTCTGAAAATTCTTTTCTATAAACTGGAAACTAGGTGAAACTAGATGAACTCAAGCCCTTTCGCTGATGATGCCGGACACGCCGACTTCGTGCGGATTGATGCGGGCGGTTTCTTCCAGCCCCAGTCCGACCAGTTTGCGCAGCCGAGTCATATAGGCGTTGACATCCAAGCCGCGTCCGTAGCGTTGCGCTTCCCATATGGTTTCTGCCAGCGCATCCATCATATCGTGTTCGGCGCGTATCCAATCGCCGCCGTAGCGTGCGCAGAGTTGTCCGTGTATGGCGCGGATGCCGGGCGGTTGGTCGATGGCTGCTTGTTCTTGCAGGGAGAGGTGCAGCGACATATGCAGGAAGGGATTGGTTTCTCCTTCTTCGGGCGTCCAGGTTTTGTCCAGATAGTCTTCGATATTTTCGAGATAGCGGGCGTATTCGGGGTGGGCTTCGATAATCCGCAGGGCTTTTTGTTGCAAGCCGTCCAGTTGCAGGGAGGTGAGGCGTTGTCGCCAGACATGGGCGAAAAAACGGCGGACATCGTGTGTGTTGACATCGTACATAGCGGGAATTTCAGAAATTCGGATAGGGTGATTATATAGTTATCTTTCCTGCTTTTACATTTGATTAACGGTTTATGCCTCAGGGCGTTTTAAAATGCAGCTTTGCTTCTTATCTAATGGAATAACGATGAATCCTTATTTGTCCGCTTTTGTATTATCTGTCCCGATGGTGGTTGCCGCGCCTTATGTGGCGGCTGAAACACACCCTGCACAGGCTCAGATGCAGCAGAATATGGATGCAGTTTTGAAAATTGCGCGCAACGGCTCTTTGAGCGAGGCGCAAAAGGTCAAGCAGATCGAGCAGTATGCAGACCGTTATCTGGATTACGAACGTATTTCCGCTTTGGCGGTCGGCGCGCCTTGGCGTGAATTCTCCGCCACTCAGAAAACGGAATTTATCCGCGCTTTTAAAGAGATGATTATAGCCATGTATTCGCATTCGGCCTTAATCGGCGCGGCGGATGCGCAGGTAAGGCTGTTGCCGAAAATGACGGCCAACGGCAATAAGTTCGACGTATTTTCTGAGCTGCACACCAAAAAAGGGACGAAATACGAAGTAGCCTACCAGCTTTATAAGGTCGGCCCTGTCTATAAAATCTACAACATCCGCGTGGACGGAACGAGCCTGGTAACGGTTTACCGCAACCAGTTCGGCGAACTTATCAAGCAAAAAGGCATAGACGGCACTATTGCAACTGTCAAAGCCAAAGGGCTGAAAAAGCAATAAATCAAATGACAAAAGGTCGTCTGAAAGTTTCAGACGACCTTTTGTCATTTGTTCAAATTTTTATTTCAACATCAAAATCGCAGCCACCGCTGCGGCTGCCACAGCCAATGCGGCAATCAGTTTGGCAGCGGAAGCAAATTTCAAGGCAACGGTTTGCCCTTCGATGTGCTTGTAGCCGCTGATCATCGGGTGGATCAAATCTTTTTTCTTTAAAAACTTATACGCCAAAACCGTAACGATGTGTAATCCTGCCAACGCCGCCAGCAGGTTGAAGAAGTTGACGTGGATTTTACGCATCAGGCTGCCCGTGTCCGAGCTGACCAGATGGTTGAGATAGCCGCTGTCGGTAAACGTGTTTTCATCGGCGGCGAACAAGCCCGTCGTGACTTGCAGCAAGACCGCCGCAATCAGCGCGATGACCATCAACGCGCCCAAAGGGTTGTGTCCGGGCTGTTCGTTTTCCGTCAGGCTGCCTTGCAGGTAGCGGCGGATGGACGACGGGCCGCGCACGAATTGCGAAAAGCGAGCCGTATCGCTGCCCCACAAGCCCCAACACAGGCGGAAGATAATCAGTCCGACGATCAGCAGCCCGCAGCGCAAGTGCCAAACCAGCATCCCGCCGCCCGCCTGCGCGCTGTACCACATAAATCCGACCGATAAGACCAAGAGCCAGTGAAACAGGCGCGTCGGCAAATCCCAGACTTTGACTTTTTGTTTCATTTAATATTCCTTGTTGTGCGGTTGTAGTGTTCCTATACGGGGCGGTAGAATCGTGAAAACAACAGTCGATAAAAGAGGGCATTTCGTCCTCTTTTCGCCACGCAACCGCCATTTTACCAAACTCAGGCAGATTGATGATGAACCCGTCCTATACGCTCCCCGATACGCACGATTTTTTTCAGACGACCTCGCAATTTTCCGACGTATTCACCCCGCGTCAGGCGGAATCGCACAAAGGGACATATGGCACGCTCGCCGTCGTCGGAGGCGCATCGGGCATGAGCGGAGCGGTTGTTCTCGCTTCCACCGCCGCAATTTATCAAGGCAGCGGCAAAGTGTGGGCGGGCTTCAATCAAACCGCCTTGCCCTTCGCCGTCATTCCCGAACGCCCCGAAATCATGCTGGCAACCGCTGAAGACTTGCTGAAACGGTTAGACATCAGCGCATGGGCGGTCGGTTGCGGTATGGGTTTGGACGAAACCGCCAACCAAATCTTAAATACCGTGTTGACGCAAAATCAGGATGCACCGCTGTTGCTTGATGCCGACGCACTGACCCTGCTGGCAAGGTCGCAGCCCGAAACCCGCGAAGCCGCACAAAAACGCTGCAATCTGGTTCTGACCCCCGCACCCCGCCGAAGCCGCCCGCCTGCTCGGCACGTCAACCCAAGCCGTCCAGCAAGACAGAATATCCGCCGTCCAAACCATCAGCGCAACGTTCCAAGCCGTAACTGTCCTAAAAGGACACCGCACGCTGGTCGCCGCGCCCGACGGCACGGTCTATACCAACCAAAGCGGCAACGCCGGACTTGCGACCGCAGGCAGCGGCGACGTTTTAAGCGGCATCATCGGCAGCCTGCTCGCGCAAGGCCTTCCGCCGTTCCAAGCCGCCTGCGCCGGCGTATGGCTGCACGGCGCAGCGGCGGATGTCATCAAACACTCGATAGGCGTGGAAGCCGGTATGCTGGCAGGCGAAATCGCACCTGCCGCCAGATGGTTGAGGAATCGGCTGATGATGGATAAAACAAAAGTTTAAAGAAAGAGGTCGTCTGAAAACGGGGTTGGCAGACCTGCCGAAACCGGTTTTCAGACGACCTGTGTATTGTTTTAGATAAAAAAGGGAAAAATGAAACCAAATATTTTTGATATTGCCACTAAAGAGCTGAGTCAGGATGCTTTTATTACTTGGCTATTGATGTTTGCCGACGAGGAATGCAAAGGGGAAGATAAAGCTTTGAACGAATGTGCAAGGGAATTTCTTACAGAATTAATCAAATCACACAATCCGAATTTTGATGAAAAAATTACTTCTGTGAAAGCAAGGAGACAAAGGGAAAATATTGATATATGGGCTGAGGTTAATGATAAATATTTTATTGTAATTGAGGACAAAACCAATACTAAGGAGCATTCCAATCAGCTAAACCGGTATAGGGAGGCTGCGGAGAGAATGGCGGAAGGCAAAAGCATCGTATGCATTTATATAAAAACCGGTAATGAAAACAAAGCAAGTCTGACAAGGGTGGAAAATAAAGGATTCAAGGTTTTTGATAGGAAAAAACTCATCGCTATCCTCGAAAAATACACAGATATAAAGAATAATATTTTTATCGATTTTCTCGAGCGGATTAAAAGGCTTGAGGACAAGAATAACCGATTTGCTGATATAGCCATTACAGAATGGCAGGGTAGTGATTGGCAGGGATTTTTTCAATTTCTAGAAAATGAATTACCAGTGACAGATATGTGGTGGGATTATGCAAATAATCCCAGTGGCGGTTTTTGGTGGTATGCCTTTTCTAAATTGCCGCTGACAGACAAAAATTTTATTTATATGCAGTTGGAACAAACTAAGGCAAGGCTTTGCTTTAAAGTCAGTATATCTGACGAGAGTGTTGAAAACGATAGAAAACAAATACGAAATAAACTTTTTGATTTGTTTATATCCGAAGCTCGCAAAGAAGGTTTCTTCGAGATTAAAAAACCGCAAAAGTTTGGGAAGGGGAAAACCATGACGTTTGCCGTGGTTGAACAAGAGGGTTGGTTTGGTAACAATAAATTGGATAGGGAGGGTGTTATTAAAAATATTTTGAAATATCAGGAATTTTTTATAGCGTTTCAGAAAAAATTCAAAGCTGATACTCAGTCTCCAGAGCAGGCATAAATACCCAGTTTACGTTTTAAAAAATAATACAGAAAGGATTTCAGACGACCTCCCCATCCGTTTGAAATCCTCCCCCGTACCGATTAAACTGCCGACTTGCTTTTTTTCCATCATCCTTATTTTGTCCATTACACACCATGTCCAAACCGTTCATCATCCGCTGGCTTGCCGTTTGCCTGATACCTTTGGCAACGCTTGCCATTTTCGCCGTCAATCCGTCTGAAGACGCGGCGCAACACTTAATCAACGGCATCATCCTTGCCTGTGAAGCGACGTTTCTGTTCAAATTCGTCCTTTTCGACACCATCAAGCATCTTAGTTTTGAAAAGGTCGTCTGAAAGCAGCTTGGCAGGTTTGCTGAAACCGTTTTCAAACGACCTACTCCTATATTTTTTAATTTTCATACAGCATCAAACTATGTCTTCCATCCGCTCTTTCAGTTCCACTTTACTGCTCGCGCTACTGCCTTTGGGCTTCCTTATCGTGATGGTCGTCGCGCCTTTGGTTGCGCTGGCTTTTTATGACGGGAGTGCATGGGGCGGGGTGTTGCGCGATGACTATATGCAGCACCTTATCTTATGGACCGCATTTCAGGCTTTGGCAACCTGCGTGCTGGCGGGGATTTTGGGCGTGCCTGCGGCGTGGGTGTTGGCGCGTTTGGATTTCCGGGGACGCGCTTTGGTGTTGAGGCTGTTGATGCTGCCTTTCGTAATGCCGACTTTGGTAGCGGGTATGGGCGTGTTGGCTTTGTTCGGCACAAACGGTGCCGTTTGGGCGGGCTGGCAGGATACGCCGTATCTGTTGATTTACGGCAATGTGTTTTTCAACCTGCCGGTTTTGGTACGCGCGGCGTATCAGGGATTTTTGCAGGTTCCCGAGGCGCGCCTGCAAACGGCGCAGGCTTTGGGAGCGGGGGCTTGGCAGCGGTTTTTAAGGGTGGAATGGCCGGTATTGCGCCCGTGGTTGGCGGGCGGTTTGTGTTTGGTTTTCCTGTATTGTTTTTCGGGATTCGGACTGGCTTTGCTGTTGGGCGGCGACCGCTATGCGACGGTGGAAGTGGAGATTTACCGACTGATTGCGTATGAATTGGATATGGCGCAGGCTTCCGTCTTGGTATGGCTGGTGTTGGGGATTACCGCGGCGGCGGGATTGCTGTATGCGCGGTTGAGCCGTCGGACGGATGCGGACAAGGCACACGCCGCACCGCGTCCGCGCAAGCCCGAAACAGCGGCGGAACGGCTGATGGTCGCGGCGGTATTGTCGGTGTTGTGTGTGTGCTGCCTGATGCCCCTGCTTGCGGTTGTCCGGCAGGCCGCCCTTGCCGGAGGGTCTTGGCGGGTATTGCTCGAGGGCGAAACGCTGGCGGCGCTTTGGAACACCGTTCGTTTTTCGGCGGCGGCGGTTGCTGCCGCTGCGGTATTGGGCGTGTCGTATGCCAGCTTGGCAAGACGCGCGGCGTGGGTGAGGGGGGCGGTATTTTTGCCGTTTATGGTGTCGCCGGTCTGTGTGGCGTTCGGTGTGCTGCTGCTGTATCCGCAATGGACGGCATCGCTGCCGCTTTTGATTGCCGCTTATGCGCTGTTGGCTTATCCGTTTGTCGCCAAAGATGTTTTGGCGGCATGGGATGCGTTGCCGCAAGGTTATGGCGAGGCGGCGAGGACTATGGGGGCAAACCGTTTTCAGACGACCTTTTACATCACCGCCCCATTGCTGAAACCTGCTTTCAGGCGTGGGCTGACTTTGGCGGCGGCAACCTGCGTCGGCGAGTTTGCGGCAACGCTGTTTTTGGCGCGTCCCGAATGGCAGACGCTGACCACCCTGATTTACGCCTATCTGGGCAGGGCGGGGGCGGACAATTATTCGAGGGCGATGGTGTTGACGGCGGTATTGATGCTGTTTGCGACGATGGTGTTTTTGCTGCTGGACGGAAAGGACGAGGACTGAATCATATTGAAGGTCGTCTGAAAAGGCGGTTTCATCTTGGTGAAACCGGTTTTCAGACGACCTTTTCGGTGTGGTTGCCTGTTTTGACCGTATATTCCAACGCTTTGTAAGGTTTCAGTGTGGATGAAATATAACCGTTTTCAGGATGGCGGACGTAATCGAGATAATCCTGCATGGCAGGTGAGAAGCCTTCCACATCGTCCACGGTGATGACCGCGCGGTCGGCAAGATTGGGCTCCAGCAGCTTGAATACGGGGAATACCAAATCCGGCCAGCCGTCGAGCAAGATGAAATCAGGGCGGATGGCTAAGTCTTTTAAGGTTTCCAGCGCATCGCCTTCGCGAAGCTCGATATAGTCTGCCAAACCGGCTTCTTGGAAATGTCTTCTCGCCGCTGCGGCTTTGTGCGGCAGATATTCGCAAGTGATGACGCGCCCTCCGTTGACTCTGGCGGCTGCGGCAAGATACAGCGTCGAAATGCCGTAGGAAGTCCCGAATTCGACGATGTTTTTTGCACCCGATGCCAAAGCCTGCATATACAAAAACTTGCCTTGTTGCGGTGCGATGGGAATGTATTTGTCTTCGTAAAAACTTTCGTTTTCCCCCGACCAATCCAACCCTTTGCCCAATAGCTTGAAAATCTTGGGCAGAAAGTGGAAAAACATCTGCCTGTTTTGCTTTAAGGCTTGGGCGTAGAGCCGCAGCAATACGGTTTCCGTTTGAGGCGCTTGCAGAAAAGCGAACATTTGGGGTGTCAGCTTGGGCATGTAGATTCTCCTTTACAGCTCAAATCCTTTATATTTTACATCTTGCCACAGCTTCGCTTTTCAGACGACCCCTGCATCCAAACTCCGCTATAATGGCGGCTTTCCCATTATTTCATTCAAAAGACGGTCTTATCATGAAACACATCCACATTATCGGTATCGGCGGCACGTTTATGGGCGGGGTGGCCGCCATTGCCAAAGAAGCGGGGTTTAAAGTCAGCGGTTGCGATGCGAAGATGTATCCGCCGATGAGCACCCAGCTCGAAGCCTTGGGCATAGACGTACACGAAGGCTTCGATGCCGCGCAGTTGGACGAATTTAAAGCCGACGTTTACGTGATCGGTAATGTCGCCAAGCGCGGGATGGATGTGGTTGAAGCGATTTTGAACCGCGGCCTGCCTTATATTTCCGGCCCGCAATGGCTGTCGGAAAACGTGCTGCACCATCATTGGGTACTCGGTGTGGCGGGGACGCACGGCAAAACGACCACCGCGTCCATGCTCGCATGGGTCTTGGAATATGCCGGACTCGCGCCGGGCTTCCTCATCGGCGGCGTACCGGAAAACTTCAGTGTCTCCGCCCGCCTGCCGCAAACGCCGCGTCAAGACCCGAACAGCAAATCGCCGTTTTTTGTTATCGAAGCCGACGAATACGACACCGCCTTTTTCGACAAACGCTCCAAATTTGTGCATTACCGCCCGCGTACCGCTGTGTTGAACAATCTGGAATTCGACCACGCCGACATCTTCGCCGACTTGGGCGCGATACAGACCCAGTTCCACCACCTCGTGCGCACCGTGCCGTCCGAAGGCCTAATCGTCTGCAACGGACAGCAGCAAAGCCTGCAAGATACTTTGGACAAAGGCTGCTGGACGCCGGTAGAAAAATTCGGCACCGAACACGGCTGGCAGGTCGGCGAAGTCAATGCCGACGGTTCGTTCGACGTGTTGCTTGACGGCAAAAAAGCCGGACACGTCGCATGGGATTTGATGGGCGGACACAACCGCATGAACGCGCTCGCCGTCATCGCCGCCGCGCGTCATGCCGGAGTCGATATTCAGACCGCCTGCGAGGCCTTGAGCGCGTTTAAAAACGTCAAACGCCGCATGGAAATTAAAGGTACGGTAAACGGCATCACCGTTTACGACGACTTCGCCCACCATCCGACCGCCATCGAAACCACCATCGAAGGTCTGCGCCAGCGCGTCGGAAACGCCCGAATCCTCGCCGTCCTCGAGCCGCGTTCCAACACCATGAAACTCGGCACCATGAAAGCCGCCCTGCCCGAAAGCCTCAAAGGTGCCGACCAAGTGTTCTGCTATGCCGGCGGCGTGGACTGGAACGTTGCCGAAGCCCTTGAGCCTTTGGCTAACAAGCTGCACGTCGGACAAGACTTTGATGCCTTCGTTGCCGAAATCGTGAAACATGCCGAAGCAGGCGATCATATTTTGGTGATGAGCAACGGCGGTTTCGGCGGAATACACGGGAAGCTGCTGGAAGCCTTGAAATAAGGTCGGTTGAAAGTTTGGAATGATTGAGGTCGTCTGAAAACCGGAGTTTGGTTTTCAGACGACCTTTTTGTTGTGAAGGAATGGTATGGGATGGGGCAGACCCGATATAGTGGATTAACAAAAATCAGGACAAGGCGACGAAGCCGCAGACAGTACAAATAGTACGGAACCGATTCACTTGGTGCTCCAGCACCTTAGAGAATCGTTCTCTTTGAGCTAAGGCGAGGCAACGCCGTACTGGTTTAAATTTAATCCACTATATTTCCGGCGGGGCGGGTTTGGCTGTAAACCAAGCGGGGTTTGCCGTTTGCCTTTATTTGGTTTTTTTGGTCGGCTTGGTGTTTTCGCTTTCTATTGCTTTTCGGTACAGGTCAAACAGGAAGGCGACACGTTCTGCCTCGTCGTCGGTGTTTTTACCTTTTTTGTAGCCGTAGGCTTTATCGACGGCTTTGTCGAGGGCGGCGTGGGCTTTGACGAGGTCGGGATAGCCTGCGTCGGGCGAATAGAGTTCGGCAAGCGTAGGTGGAGGAAGATTGTCAGCAAGCGCATCGGCGCGGTATTTCTCGCGAATGTCGAGGATGGCTTGGGCGGCAGATTCGATGGCGGCGCGTAGGGGGCTGTTTTCAGACGACCTCGGCTTTTTGCCTTTTTTGCCCGTGGTTTCCTGACAGGCGGTTTCGCCATCGTCTGGTTTACGACAGTTTTCTGGGAAGGGAAAGTTGTTGTACACGACGGTATTGGAATAGCGATAATCGCTTTTCAGACGGCCTGCAACGGTACGCATAAAGGCATTGTGCATGGTGGAGCTGAGGATGCCGAAGTGGTAGAGGGTGGCGTTTGGAAGGATAAATGCCAGATTGCTGACAACTGTTTCATATGACAGATAACCGATGGGGATGAAACGGCGGCTTTCAGAAGACACACTTGGAATAATCAGAAAATTGCCGTCTGAAGGCTGACGGATTTTTTGAAAAAGCCACGGGGTTGCTGCATCTTTTTGAGTTTGGTTGTCGCTGCTGTCTTCGCGCATGGTTTTGACTGCCTGAATACGGGCTTGAACTTTGGGCATCTGTTTCAGGGCATGGTTGCGTTTGACATCGGATATGCCTTGAAACCACAGGCACCAACGGGTTTTGCCGTTGAGGAACTCATCCGCACCGATAAAGGGGCGGATGTATTGTTTTGCCAAGGGTTCGGCAGCAATCAGGGCTTCTTTTTCGGCGGTTGAAAGGATAAGGTTACCGCCTTCGGTCGGTTTGCTTCCGTTGACCATGTCAGGTTCGCAATGTATGGGACGGCTGCGCTTGGCAATAATCAGATCGGGCGAATCGATCAGATAAGGATTAATGTTGGCTGCGGCGTTTTTTACGGGTTCGCCTTTGATGTCGGGATAGTCGTAGAGATATTTGGGCAGGGCGGAATTTTCCGAAGCGTTTGCGCCGCCGTTTTCAGACGACGTCTGCGGTTTGCGGCTGAAGCCGACGATGATGCAATGGACGGCGGCTTTGCCTGCGGCTTGGCTCGTCCATTGGAAGGTACGGTGGGCAAAGTTGATTTCGATGCCTTGGTTCAAAAGGCTGCCCCAAAGGATTTCGACCTGCTGGCCTTGGCAGATGGAATTGGTGGAGACGAATGCCGTACGGACGCGGGGATTCTGCGCCATGATGCCGGCGGCTTTGACATACCAGTTGCAGACGTAATCCAACAGGCCGTAGCCTTTGATATTGCCGCAGATGCTTTCGAGGTCGTTTTTCTGCTCTTTGGTTTGATAGGTCGAGCCGATAAAGGGCGGATTGCCGAAGATGTAGTCCGCCGCCTGCCAAGGTGTGCGGAGACTGTTGGCGTGGATGATTTCGGCGGCATCTTCGAGCGGCAGCGTATGGCAGGCGACTTCGCCGTCGAAGCGGATTTGCGTGCGGATGTTGCATTGGTGGTTTTTGAGCCACATGGCGGTACGGGCGATAAGGACGGCGAATTCGTCAATTTCGATGCCGTGAAACTGTTTCAGACGACATTGGACGGACGGGCTGTCGAATAAGCCGCCTGCTTTGTCTTTGAGCGCTTCGGCGATGATGTCGTCTTCAAGGGCGCGGATGCGGTCGTAGGCAACGATCAGGAAGTTGCCGCAGCCGCAGGCCGGGTCGAGGAATTGCAGGTTTTGGATTTTTTGGTAGAAGGCGGCGAGTTTTTTGGCTTTGTCGCGTTTGAGGGCTTTGACGGCTTCAAATTCGGCGCGCAGGTTTTCTAAGAAGAGGCCGTTGATGACTTTGTCGATATTGGCGGCTTCGGTGTAGTGTGCGCCCGCTTCGCGCCGCTCTTGCGCGTCCATGACGGATTGGAAGAGCGTGCCGAAGATTTCGGGACTGATGTTGCGCCAGTCGAAATTGCCGCAGTCGATTAAGGCGCGGTGCTGCTTGGCGGTGAAGTCGAAAGTGCGCAGGCGTTCTTTGAAAAGGCCGCCGTTGACGTATTCGAAACTTTTAAATTTTTCGCTTTGGGTTTTGCTGCGCTTTTGGTCGGGTGTGTTGAGGAATTCAAAGAGTTGGTTGAGCTTGTCGCCGAGCGTGTCGGCTTCTTTGCAGCCTTCTAAAAAGTCTTGGAAAAGGTAGTTGCGCTGGAAAACGGCGCTGTCGTCGGCAAAAAAGAGGAAAAGCAGGCGCGTGATGAAGAGCCTGAGTTCGTGTTCTTCGTAAATGCCTTCTTCCTGCAAAGCATCGTGTAGCCTGCCGATGGCCGCCGCCGCTTGAATGTTGGCTTCTTCTTGAATTTGGCGGACTTTGGCTTCGATGCCGAACATGAAGTCGAAAACGCCGCGCGTGATGTATTCGGGCAATGCTTCCAGCGGGAATTGCCATTGGTTTTCTGCGCCTTCTTCAGGCTCGCGACGATAAAGGTGAAAATGGGCAAAATCGCTGACGGCGTAATATTCAGGTAAGGCAGACGGCTTGGTGCGCTCGATTTCCTGCAAATAACGCTCCGCCTGTTCTTTGGCTTTTGCCAGGTTTTTGTTGGCGGATTTGTGTTCTGCCAGGAAGATGCCTTCCCAAAAGACATCGACAAATTGGGTGTTGTTGCTCGGGTCTTTAACGGCATATTCGAAGTGGGCGACGTTTTTGCGGTCTATGCCGAAAATTGCAAAAAATTCATTCCAAAAGGTGTCTTTTTCACGGCGTTCGTCGGTTTGGTTTTTGTAGTGGTCGGCGAAATTTTGTGCGGCGGTTTGGAGTTGGAGCAAGGTTTTCATGACTTTATGCAATGAATGTATTGTGGAAACGGATGGGGCGTCATTATAACGGTTTGCGTTAAAAAGGTCGTCTGAAACCATTTCAGACGACCTTTTTTCTTCCTAGCTGTCCATTTTTAACCGCAACCGCCGCATTTGCCGCAGCCGCTGCTGCAATCGCGTTTTTTCGGTTTGAATACGAATTTTCGCAAGAGGAAGAATACGCAGGCGAGCATAATCAAGCCGACGATAATATATTGAGTCATCACATTATCCTTGAAGTAATTTGGTAAACCACAAATGCGGCGAAGTAAGCCATCAGGAACAAATAGCCGGTAATCATCACCATATTTTTTGTGGATTTGGTTTCGCGTTTAATCACAGCCAATGTCGCGGCACACATGGGGGCGTACACATACCAAGCCAGGAAGGCGAAGGCGGTTGGCAAACCCCAGTTGTTGTGCACAATCGGAATCAGCGCGTTTTGTACGGCGTCTTCAGACGACGCGCTGACGGCATAGACCGTACCCAGTGCGGCAACGACGACTTCACGCGCGGCAATGCCCGGAATCATGGCGATACACATTTCCCAAGTGAAGCCCAGCGGGGCGAACAATGGTTGGATAGCGTGGCCGAGCATACCCGCCAAGCTGTAGTCGATTGCCGCGCCTGTTGCACCTGCGGGCGGTTGCGGCCAGCTTACCAAGCCCCACAAAACTACGGCAAGGGCGAAGATAATCGTACCGGCGCGTTTGAGGAAGGCTTTTACCCTGTCCCACAGGCTGGTCATGATGTGTTTGAAGTTGGGCGTGCGGAAAGTCGGCAGCTCCATCAAGAGCGGGAATTGCTGCACGTTGCCTTTCATACGCGCCAAGCGTTTCATGATATACGCTGCCAAGGCGGCAGACAGGATGCCTACGAGATAGAGGATGAACAGCGTCAGTCCTTGCAGGTTGAAAATCCCGCCTACGGTGCGATTAGGAATGACGGCGGCGATAATCAGCGCGTAAACGGGCAGCCGCGCGGAGCAGGTCAGCAGCGGGGCGACGGCGATGGTAACGAGGCGTTCGCGCGGGTCATTAATCGTACGCGCCGACATAACGGCGGGAACGGCACAGGCGAAACTCGACAGGAGCGGGATGAATGAGCGTCCGGACAGGCCGCTTTTCGCCATCACGTTATCCAGCAGGAACGCCGCACGCGGCAGGTAGCCTGAGTCTTCCAAAAGCAGGATGAAGGCGAACAAAATCGTAATCTGCGGCACGAACACCAACACGCTGCCCAAACCGGCAATGACGCCGTTGACGAGCAAGTCGCTGAGGATGCCCGGCTCCATGTTGGTGCCTATCCATTCGCCCAGCGCGGCAAAGCCGCCTTCGATGGCTTCCATAATCGGTGCCGCCCAAGTGTAAACCGCTTGGAACACCATAAACAGGATAAACAGCAGCATAATTATGCCCCAGACGGGGTGCAGCACGATGTCGTCGAGTTTTTTGTGCCATGCGGGCAGCGTCATTTCCGTGCGCACCACCTGTGCCAAAATCGATTCGACTTCTTGATAAAGTTTGTCGCTCTCCAGCGCCTCGAGCGTGCGTTCGGCAGAAGCGGGGTTGGCGGGGAAAGAGCGTTTGCGCGGCAGCTTCGCCACGGCTTCGCGCACGGCCTGTACGCCCGACGCGCTCACGGCAACTGTTTCCAAAACAGGTGCATCCAACAACTCGCTCAGTTTGGCCGCATCAATATTCAAGCCCCTTCTGCGGGCAACGTCGCTCATGTTCAGCGACACCACCATAGGCAGTCCCAGCGTTTTCAGTTCCAAAATCATGCGCAGGGTCATACGCAGGTTGGTCGCGTCGGCAACGGCAATGATGGCGTCGGGCGGAATGCCCAGCTTGCCTACGGCGACATCTTTCGCCACCGCTTCGTCGGGGCTGGTCGTGCGCAGGCTGTATGTGCCCGGCAGGTCGATAATGCGAACGGCCTTGTCGTCAAGTAAGGCGCCCTCGCGCTTATCGACCGTTACGCCCGGATAATTGGCAACCTTGGCATGTGCGCCGGTCAAACCGTTGAACAAAACGGTTTTGCCGCAGTTTGGCGCGCCAATCAAGGCAAAATAGCTTAGTTCCATTTATTTATTCTCCTTGTTTGATTGTGTGATGAGTTTGGCGTTGGATTGGGGAAAAGGCTTTGAAACGGCGCTTTCAGACGACCTAGGTCGTCTGAAAAGGATAGGGCGGTCAGATTCAATCCGCCTTTGCCGCATTTTCAGAACATGAAGCCTGCTTGTGGGTACGGTGTAAGTCAGCCGTTAATCACATGGCACATAATTTTTCCCGCCTCTTCCTGCCGTAACGAGAATTGCGACTGGTTGCCCAAACGTACGGCAAACGGGCCGCGTCCGAATCCGCCGACGGCAATCACCTGCAACGGCATTCCGCTTGAAAAGCCCAAGTCAGCAAGGCGGCGTGTAACCAGCGGGTCGAGTTCGCCGAAAGTCGAATTGGGGACGATGGAGTCGATGTGCGCGACTGCGCCTTTACTGAGTTTTGACAAAGGTATGGCAGACATAGTGTGTTTTACTTTCGTTGTCGATTGAAAAAAGAGACGGCAAGTAAAGACGAATTTGACACAGGGTAGGCCGAGGCATGTTCCAACGCCCGTCCCCGCAAAAGAAGTAGTTTTGATTGTTTATCACTTTGTTTTATTTTGATAATAAATCTTGTTAACATAAAAATCAAATCCAAAGCCACCAAATTCCTGATTTTCAGACGACATATTGCGACAAATCAAAGAAAGCGAATGATTCGTTGTGAAAGTCAGGAAGGGCTATTGATAAGGTTTTCGTTTGGATGTCTTATAGAAAAGTGAAGACCGAAGGAGTGAATAATGAAAATCTACACCGCTGCAGAAATGCGTGAACACGAACAAATGGCAGTCGATAAAGGCACGACTTTCGAGCAACTGATGGAAAACGCGGGACAAGCCGCCGCGGCTGATTTGCTGCGCCGTTTTCCCAAAGCGGGATGTGCGTTAATCGTTTGCGGCAAGGGCAACAACGGCGGCGACGGTTTGGTCATCGCGCGCGTGTTGTCGGGGCATGATTGGCAGGTAGATGTCGTTTTTGTCTTGGGAGACAAACTGTCGCCGCTGGCGCAGTTGAACCGCGAGCGTTTGAATCATTCGGACGGCGTCAGCTTTATCCGATCCGACGAACTGGAAGGTCGTCTGAAAACAGGTTACGGTCTCGTTATCGAAGGCATTTTCGGAACAGGCTTCAGTGGCGCATTGCCCGAAACGGCCGCCGCCGTCTGCCGCCTGCTGAATCAAGCCGACGGTTTTAAAATCGCGCTGGACATCCCGACCGGGCTGAACTGCGACACAGGCGAAGCAGACAAAGATACCTTCCGCGCGGACCTGACCTACACCTTCGCCGCCTACAAACCCGCGCATATGATCGACGCAGGCAAAGCATATTGCGGAGAGACCGTGTGTTTGGATATTGGGATAGAGTAGCCCTCTTTTGGGTGGTTTAGATAAAAACGTCGTCTGAAAATACGGCTTTAGCAAAATCTGCCATGCCTGTTTTCAGACGACGTTGTTTTTGAGATTGGGCAAGGCGGGTACGGCCGCATCTTTCTTTGCGCCCATGCCGGCCGGAAATCCTGTTTTGACTGGAAACCTGTCTGAAAAGAAAGCAGGCTTTCAGACAGGTATTTCGTCAAGCGTTGAGAAATTCGAGCAGATGTTGTCCGCCGACTTTCAGTGCTTCCAAAAATACGTTGACTTTCTGTTGTTGGTTTTTGGTGTGGCTTACCGTATAGAGCCAGCCTTCGGGCGTAATGGTGTAGTTGATGCCCAAGCCGCCAACCGAGGTGGGGGCAAAGGCGAAGTTTACTACCGCGCTGTTGTCGCCTACGGTTGATGTGGAGAGGAAGTCGGTAGTAAAGGTCTCGTAGCCTTCATCTTTGAAAAATACGGGGTGGCTGTTGGTTTTGGCTGCCATCAGTTTCAAACCGAGCAGGTGGCGGTTGGCGCCTTGACCGAGTTTGCTGGCTTTGATGCGGGCTTTGTGTTCGGCAAGCGCGGCTTCCAGTGCTTCGCGGGACGGTTTTTCCTGCAATAAGGTGCTGACGAAAACCAGAGATTCGTTGGAAACGGGGCGCACGCATTCGGTGCGGCCGTTTTTGAAGTGGCTCACGTCAACGGCTTCGTATGTGTTGCGGACGGTGCCGTAGGTGGTGAGTTGGGCGTATTGCAGGAGGAACTGCATCAACGCATCCTGGCTTATGCCTTGGGGAATGGTTAAGCCGTTGAACGGTATGGTAACGCTGGTTACGTGCATCTGGTCAGCCTGTTTGGCATAGTTTTGCTGCCATTGTGCCCAGTTTTTCAGCAAGTCGGCATCCAGCTGCCATTCGAAGCGGTGGACGGCAGGGCGGGTTTTCTTGCCGCCGCGTGCAGCCAGTTTGGCTGCGGCAAGGGTAACGATGCCTTTGAGCGCACCGCCGTCTGCCCAAGTGTGTTCGCAATGCAGATACAGGCGCTTGGTGTTGGTGTTGTAGCAATAGGTGGTGGGTTTGTAGCACCAAACGTTTTGCTTGGGTTGGAACGTGGTTTTCGCCAAATCGCTGTCGGCATCGAGGTCTTCGCTGCTGATGCTGATGTGGAACAGGTCTTGTTCGATGTGTTCCAGCAGGCGGGTGTTGTCGTCATGCTGTTGCAGGGCTTGGTATACGCGGGCGGTTTCGTTGCCGCCCAAGTAGCAGGGGACGGCTACCGGATATTTGTTTTGATGGGTATCGGAAAGGATTTCTTCAAATGCCTGTCTGAACGCATCGGGATGGTAGGCTTCAAATTGTTCGTCGAGCGCGGCAATGCGGTAGTAGAAACCGTTGTGCAACACGCCGATGTGGCGGCTGCCGTTGGGTGAGAAGCGGAAGCCGTCGACTTCTTTTTGCGGCACGCGCGCGGCACCTTGCAAAATTTTCCATTGCTCCATGCATACGGGCGTACCTTGCGGGGTTTGCGGCACGGGAATGCGCTGATGGTGATAATCAGCGCATACCGCAGCCAATGCTGATGCCCACTCCGCCAAATCCTTACCTTGAGTTTGGATATTGAAACCTACGTTGCTGGCCAGAGGCAGCGGAGTGCGTACGCGCAAATAGCTGTCGAGCCAGGCGTCGATCAACCAGCTGGTTTCGACTTCTGCTGCAAATTGCTGCAACGCAGCTTGCAATTCTTTGCCTTTGCGCGATTCGAAATTGCGGGTAGTCGCTGCGGTTTTTTCAAAAGCTTCATTACTCAACAGCGGACGCACTATTTTCAAATAGCGTTCGCAGGTTTCGGTCAAATCAGGTACAGGGAGGCGGGGTGTTTGGGACATCGTGTTCTCCTATTTATTAGGGGCAGGCGGCAATGCCTGCCTGTAAGTGTTTAATCGTCTTTTTCAATGAAGGCCAGTTTGATGACATAGCCTAAAAAGGCGAGAACCAAAACCATCAATACAGTTTCGATAATGTTGTCTTGAACGCTTTGATTCAAATACATAATTTGTTTTTCCACGGTTTACTCCTTGTTTTTTACTGGTTCTTGGACGACAGGCGATACGCGGGGTACGTCGCGTTTGAGCTGGCGCCAAAGTGCGGCAAACCATAAGTACATAATGAATACAAACGGGAAGCCGGAGAATGAGCCGACTGCTTTAATACCTTCCATCTTGCCGGTAACAATCACGGCGTAGCCGATAAGCGACATCAAAATAGCCCAGACAACTGCGCGGGTTTTGTTTTCACGGCGTCCGTCGTTGCTGGTCATAATACCCAGAGAAATGGCGGAACTGGTTACAGTAGTTACCACGAAGCCGAGGAACAGAACCACAGTCAGCGGTTTGGTTGCGAAAGACAGAGGCAGCATATTGAGCAGGTAATAGAATGTGCCTTCGTAGTCGCCTTTATTGGCAATTTCCGCCAAGCGTCCGCTACCTTCTACGGTATCGAGCAGGCTGAAACCCGAGAATACGGAGAACCAGATTACCAAGAAGCCGACCGGTACCATAATCGAAGCCAGCACGAATTCGCGCAAAGTGCGGCCTTTGGAAATTTTGGCGAGGAACACGCCCACAAACGGTGTCCAAGTAATCCACCATACCCAGTAAGCCATCGGATACCATACCAGCCAATCGCGGTTATGGAACAAATAAAGCTCGAAAGAGTGGTGAACGGTTTGAGTGAGGATATTGCCGATAGACACAACAAAATTACTGAGAAAGTAGTGGGTCGGGCCGACCAAGAAGACAAAGACCAGCATGAGCAAAGACAAAACCACGGTCAAATCGCCCAGCCATTTCATCCCTTTTTCAATCGGCAACACAGCGCCCAAAGTATAAAGGGAAGCGATAATGATCAGAACGACGGTTTGCCAGCCTATCGTGCTGAAGTTTATTCCGGTGATGATTTTCAGACCGGAAGAAATTTGGGTAGAAGCCATGGCAATGGAAGATGAAACCGACATGGCAATCGAAATAATCGCTATGCCTGTAATCGCAATGCCCAATGGTTTCGCCCATTTTTTATGTTTGAACGCATATTCCAGCGGAGCAGAGGGTGTACATTCCGTTTTATGTTGATACATAAAGTACGCCAACACCAGACCGCCGACGGTATAAAGCGACCATGCCGGAATGCCCCATACATGCAGCGCAAGGCTCATCGCATTTTCCACTTTTTGGTATTCAGGCAAATTCGCAGCCTGCACACCGATGGGCGAATGATAATAGTGCCACAGCGCCTCAATCGGGCCAAAGAACACGATACCCACGCCGATACCAGCGGTAAACAGCATGTTCATCCACGAGAAAAACGAATATTCGGATTTGGCATCTTTTCCGCCCAACCTGATATTGCCGAAGCGGGGGGACAAAGCAACGACCATACACACGGTAAATGCCAATAGAGGCAGCCACATAATCAGCCAGTCAAACTTCATATAGAAGAATTTACTGACATCGGTAATCGTGTTGGTAAATAAGGTAGGTTTGACAACGGCTATGGTAGCTAAGGCGCCTACTATTGGAGCAGTCCATAAAAAGTATTTAGGACGCTTGGGTTGAATTTCTTCTTTCGCGGACATACGCAAGCCTTTTTAGTTGGTTAACATTTTTTAAATCTAAAAAAGCGAGTAGAGTGTGTAATGCAAGATTAAGTAATTTTTTTTGGGGGGATTCTATAATGGAAACCTAGAAAAACAAAGGTTTCCGGCAGGGATTAATCATTATTATTTAGTATGTTTGACTTGTATTAATGTTCGGTGAGTTTGCGCAATTACTCTGCTATAAGGTAATTAATGCCTATGGTCTGTCTAATAAATTTGCAATGCTGACGAATAAAGTTCAGTAGTATGGAAGAGTTCGATGCGCCCGGAAAGTTCATTGTTCGGTAAAACCTGCGTATGCTTTAAGTCCTTATGCAGGTGAAATCAACAGGCATTGACCGAATTTTGGTACTTATAGTGGATTAACTTTAAACCAGTACGGCGTTGCCTTGCC
>NZ_AEPF01000076.1 GCF_000193735.1 Neisseria sicca 4320 | reverse complement strand
AAACAGCCAAACCATCTGTTTCAGACGACCTTTTAAATTTTGTAACCCATTAATTGCAATATTTGGCAACATCTCCTTGATACCGCTTGACCAAATCATCACGATTAGCGACGCGCGCGCTTTCGGCAGACTGTTGGTTCATTCGTGCGATACGGCAGTTGTCTTCTTTGTTCTTACGGTTTTCTTCCTCAATTTTTTTATTTTGCTCCTCAATCAGTTTATTCTTAGCCAGCATCCGCTCATTTAATTTCGCCTGTTGCTCTGCCAGCGTACTCTCGTCCACAGCTTCGGATTTGGGTTTGACCGCCGCCTTGACGCTATGCGTACGGATATTCATCACATTGGAGCGGTCAAGCTGGAGCCGGTTCGGCGTATCGGAATAGCTGTTTCCCTTACCGTTTTTCCATGTATAGACACTGTCTGCCGCCAATGCGCCGGAAGAACACAAAACTGCTGCCGCCAATACGGATAATGCAGAAAGTTTGATTTTCATTAAAATTCCCCTATTCAAATGATGAGCGATTAATTCGAAATGACAATATTGTACTTGATTTTAAACAATATGTCATAACAAGAAGATCACTGTGTATCAAAAAGCAAAAAAATCGCCCCTTTAAACATTTAAGGGGCGCAAAAGGAACACAAACCACTACCAAAACTGTTACAAGGCAAATCCTCCTGATTTTAATTGATGGGTTGCCGGATAAAGTGCTTTCATCAAATCATGCGGTGAAAGCGATAAATCTCTGCTGCCTGTCGTCAGACGACCTTGCTTCGGGGCCAGCTCAAGCAGGCAAGTATCTTTAGCTTGGATAAACTTGTTTTTCGTCTGCCGCAACCGGCGTTGTAAAGCGGAAGCAACTTTCTCGTATAAGCTGTCTTTTTTCTGTACTTCACGGGTATTCGCCACCCAGCTCAGACGAATATCGCTGATTTCGTCTTCAATCAGCAAAATGCCCGCCTCTACTTGCTCTGCCTTATTCATACAAGGCAGCCAAACATAATAGCGTCCGTCCAGCGTAATATAGAAAACATCGTGAACTTCACAATCGTTGCAGCATTGGGTTGCCAAAAGCGAGCGGATGGTTTGTTGATGCAGTCTCAGAATATCAAGGGAGACTTGCTTGAAAATACTTTCCGGCATTTCATTCTCCTTTCGTTCTGTTGCGCTGTTGTTTCGTTTCGATGAGTTGAATTATACGAGTATTTTTTAATTTTGCAAATGATAATTGTTACTATTTCATAAAATTGAAATAACACAATGATTTAAAAAGAAATTAATTTTTTAAAAGTTGAGTACTTTACTCAGAATTTAGTATCCATTAGCCTTTTGAAAGACAAACTGTTTTAGCTCGTCTGAAAATTGTCAGCAATTTCTACCTTTTCGTAACCATAAGACTGCTAATACCCCACTTGTCTAAAATATTTGCCATCACCTAAACAACATCACAATAAGGATACAAAGCAACTCCACTCTATACTTTCACCCCCTCCTTGAGTATGATACGAAACATTTTTTCATTCAGTCATTGGAGCATTTGATGAGACGCCAGATTATCCTTGATACCGAAACCACAGGCCTTTACGCCGAAAACGGCGACCGCTTGGTCGAGTTTGCAGGACTGGAAATGGTCAACCGCCAAATGACCGGACGCTTCCTGCATCTTTATGTCCATCCCGAGCGCGATATGCCTGAAGAAGCCGCACGCGTACACGGGCTGACGATTGACGTTTTGGAAGAGAAAAACGCTCCGCCGTTTGCAAAGGTCGGACAGGAAATCAGCGAATTTATCCGTGGAGCGGAATTGATTATCCACAATGCAAAATTCGACGTAGCCTTCTTAAATATGGAATTCCGCCGCATGGGTCTGCCCTCCGTCGAAGAGCTTGGCTGCGAGATTACGGATACGCTGGCAATGGCGCGTGAAATGTTTCCTGGGCAAAAAGCCAGCCTGGATGCCTTGTGCAACCGTCTCTCCATCGACAAAAGCAAACGCGTACTGCATGGTGCTTTAATCGACTGCGAACTTTTAGGCGAAGTTTATTTGGCGATGACGCGCCAACAATTCGACTTAATGGGTGGAGAAGGTGAAGAAGAAACAAAAGAAGACAAACCTGTCATCATCGCCGAAACAAAACGTTCGTCGCGCTTAAAAATCATCAAAGCCAATTCCGAAGAGCTTGCAGAACACGAAAAATATCTCGACGCGCTAGGAGAAGCCTGTATATGGAGACAGGCAGCCGCGGGAGAGAATGTATGAGCAGACGGCACATCGCCCTGATTCCCGCCGCAGGGGTCGGCGCTCGCTTCGGTGCAGGCAAACCCAAACAATATATCCGGATACACGGCAAAACCGTCTTAGAGCATACGGTTGCCATTTTTACACAGCATCCTCTTATCGACTTGGTCGCCATTGTTGTCTCACCTGATGATCCTTTCATTAATCATCTTCAGACGACCTCTGATAAGACAGTGATTTTCAACGTCGGAGGCGATACCCGGGCAGAAACCGTCCGTAATGGCATGCAAACATTGATGGAAAAGAAGTTGGCGGATAGCCACGATAATATTTTGGTTCACGATGCCGCCCGCTGCTGCCTGCCCCAAGATGCCCTGTCGCGCCTGATTCAGGAAGCCGGAACAAAAGCAGAAGGCGGCATTTTGGCCATTCCCGCGGCCGACACCATCAAACGTTCCGATAGCGACGGACAAATCCTGGAAACCGTACCCCGTACAGACTTATGGCAGGCACAGACACCGCAACTTTTTCAAGCCGGATTATTGAATCGCGCCCTATCTGCCTCCGACTTAAACGGTATTACCGATGAAGCCTCTGCCGTAGAACAACTGGGCATAAGGCCTCTACTGGTACAGGGTGATATCCGCAATCTCAAATTAACCCTCCCTCAGGACGAATTTATCATACGGCTGCTTTTGAATACTTGAATAACCTCGACAAAAAGGTCGTCTGAAAACCAGAATTTGGATTTTCAGACGACATTTTTTCGGCAAGCAGTCAAGTAATGCCACATCAACGCCTACAGTTTTACCTCATTTCAAACAATGGGCCAACCAAATGCCCGCTGCCGTCAATATAAACGAACCGCCGACATGGAGGCATACGGATAATGCAGCAGCCACCCACCGCCCCTCCTGCATCATAGCCACCGTCTCAAGGGAAAAAGAGGACAATGTGGTCAGACTGCCTAAGAAACCGGTAATCAACAGCAAACGCCATTGAGGATCTGCGACCCATTCGGCACAAAATCCGATAAGTAAAGCCCCTATCCAGTTTGCGGCCAGCGTACCCCAGCCCAAAATCGGCGCAGCGGGAAGCAGCAAACCAAGTATCCAACGCAATACCGCGCCAACAACCGCCCCTAGGGCAACCGGAAAAATATTTAAGAAGTTCATAATCAAATTAAAGACAAACTGAAATTACCGTACGCAAGGTCGTCTGAAAATAAAAATACTGATTTCTCCAAGCTTTAACAGACATACTTGCTTAGATTGCAACCAAAGTTCAAATCGCTCTTACCAAAGATAACGATAAAACTGAAATAAACGATGAGTGTTATAATAAATGAATCGACACACCCGACAGGTCATCTGAAAAGGACTAATCGACATGCCCCAACGCGTCTTTATCGTACACGGTTTTGAAGGCAATCAGCACGGCAACTGGTTTGACTGGCTCTCGGCACAAGTCCGCGCTGCAGGTTTCCAAGCCGATGCGCTGGCGATGCCCAATCCCGAACGGCCGACGGTTTCTTCTTGGCAGTTCGCCCTTGACCAACACATCGGCAAACCCGACGAAAATACTTTCTTAGTCGGGCACAGCCTAGGCTGCATCACCCTTCTGCACTTCCTCAGCCGCCAACAGCCCGAAAAAATCGGCGGCTTGGTACTGGCGGCAGGATTCGCCGATTCCTTGCCCCCGCTGCCCGCCCTAGACGGCTATATCAAAGGTGCCGCGCCGGAATTTGACATCCTGCGCAAAATTCAAATGCCCAAACACTGCATCGTCTCCGACGACGACACCCACGTTCCGCCCGAATTGACCTTGAGTATGGCGGAAAAACTCAGAAGCCCCGTTACCCACATCGCCAAAGGCGGACACCTGATGGCATCCGACGGCTTCACAGAACTGCCGCAAGCTTGGGAAGTGTTGAAACCGATGCTTACGGGCTAAAAAATCAGCCGTCAGTCACTTCAAATTTCACATTACAGGGCATCTGCCGCCACAAAACGAATCGACATTCTATCACTTGCAACACCTGAATCCCGAATCCATCATGTCAGTTAAACATTACGAAAACTTCCCCGTCGGCTCGCTCGTCATGCCGCGCCGCCTGCGCAAGCCCACCCATGCCGTTTACGCTTTTGCGCGCACTGCGGACGACCTCGCCGATGAAGGCAGTGCAAAAGCCGATGAACGCTTGCGCGCTTTGGACGAACTCAAGTCCGAAATCGACCGCATACAGCGTGGCGAAACACCGTTGACTCCGCTAATGCAACGTTTGCAACGCGAAGCCATCGTGCCTTTCAAGCTACCGCTGCAACCGTTTTACGATCTTTTGTCCGCATTCAGTCAGGATGTTGTCAAAACCCGTTATCAGGATTTTGGCGACCTGATAGACTACTGCCGCCGTTCCGCCAATCCAATCGGACGCATTATGCTGCACCTGTATGGACAAACCGACGAAGTCAGCATCGCCCAAAGCGACGGCATCTGCACCGCGTTGCAACTCATCAATTTTTGGCAGGACGTTGCCGTCGATTGGCAGAAAGGCCGCGTCTATATCCCGCAAGACGACTTGGAAAAATTCAAAGTAAGCGAAGCGCAAATTACCGAAGGCAAAACGGATTTCGCGTTTCAAAGACTGATGTCTTATGAATGCAACCGCGCATTTCAAATGCTCAAAGGCGGTTCGCCCTTGGGTAAAACGCTGAAAGGACGTTTGGGATTTGAATTGCGGATGATTATTGTCGGCGGACAACTGATTTTGCAGAAACTGGACGGCTGCAAATACGACGTATTTGCGCAACGCCCTGTTTTGGATAAGAAAGATTGGCTGATTATTCTGAAACGGGCATTCTTGAAGAAATAAAGCGACTGGAGCAAGAGGTCGTCTGAAAAGCAGCTTGAAGGCTTCAAGGCTGTTTTCAGACGACCTCATCGCAGCCCTCTCATCGAATATGTATCTTGAAAAAATAGTTACCTTAGCCCCGTTTATAGCAATAGTACACCGCCAACCTAATCAATAATTTCAAATCGTAAAAATCATTCTCTTTGAACTTGGCAAGGCAACGGGTAACGCCCTACCGGTTAAATCCTCCATAAGCTCATTGAATCAGGATATACATAAATCAAACGTCGTCTGAAAGCCTGACGGTTTTCAGACGACGTTTGATTTATGATCTATTGAAATTCCGACAGTCGACTTAAGCCGCAGCCTGCCGCCATTGTGCCAAAAGCTGCTTCAATACCTCAGGCTGATCGTGTCCGTTGCGGATAGCGGCCTCCAACCATCTACAAGCTTCATCTGCATTATGCGCTATGCCCGTTCCGTTAAAATAAAGGCAGGCAAGATTGTATTGCGCCATTGCATCATGATTTAGTGCCGCTTTTTCGAACCATTCTGCCGCCTTGGCATAATTCTGAGCCGTACCGTGTCCGTTGTAATACATCATGCCCAAATTGGTCTGCGCCTTCCCATGACCCAATAAAGCCGAACGTTCATACAGCCTCAATGCCTCTAAATGATCAGGATGGCGGTTCAAACCATAATGCGCAGCAAACGCCTGCTGATAAAGTTGCTCTGCCTCCTGCTTCTTCAAGGCTTTTTCTTTTGCTTCGGCATATTCATCGGGTTTATTGCCCAAGGCAATATCGGCAAGCAGTTTCTGATGTGCCTGGATATTTCCTTTATCCGCTGCCTGACGGTAATAGCGCCGTGCCTTCATAGGATCGGGAACTACACCCAAACCATAACGGTAAATATCGCCCAAAATCCTTAAAGCTTCTGAATGCTGCTGTGCGGCCGCTTTTTCCGCATACACATGAGCCTTGCCGGTATTGCGTTCCACCCATTTTCCCAAGAGGTAAATTTCTGCCAATCTTACCTGTGCGTCGCTGCTGCCGCCTCTTGCCGCAGCCTTCAAACGGTGTATAGCGTCTGTCGGATCAGTTTCCAGCAGTAAATCCGCCAACATAGTTTGTGCGGCAGCAATCCCGCTATCAGCGGCATGGCGCAGATGAACGATGGCAAGCTGCTTGTTCGGGTTGGCTCCCTGTCCCAATTTATATTGCAATCCCAGCTGCCAATGTGCTGCAGGAAAATCCTGCGCCGCAGCTTGTCGGTAAAACAAATGTGCCTGAGCAAAATCGGGAGGCGAGGCATATTGATGGTGTTGCGCTAAAAAGTATAATGCTTGCGGATGATGCTGAGCGGCAGCCATATATGCCCATTGCAACGCCTCTTCATGCCGCCCACCGTCATGCAAACTCCGCATCAGTTTAAGCTGGGCATGGATGATACCTTCTTCAGCCAGCTCCTTGTAAGCCGCCATCAATGTATTGAAAGGCATGCCTTGTGATTCTTGAATCTGGAGCAGATTGTATCGAGCATAAGGATGCCCGCTTCCTGCCGCCTGCTGCATCAATCTGATACCTGCCTGCCTATCCGCCGAAATCCCCAAGCCCTGCAACAGACAGCCTGCAAGTTGAAATGCGGATTCCGCATGCCCAGCTTGCGCAGCCTGACGCAACAAAGGAACGGCTGCCTCAAAATCAGGAGGTGTCCTAGTCAAATGTGAAATTGCTTCCCTATAAAATGTGTCAGCAGTATTCATTTTTATAATCCGATTTGTCTAAAATGCACCGGATAATTAATTTTTCTTGTTTTATGCTATACAAGCCAACCGGCGGCCAAGTCGCGCAAGTTTATCAGAATTTCGCCTTCTTGTTTATTCTATTATAATAATTCTCTTATTATCAGATATATAACACGGTGAAGTGTCGTCTGAAAAAGACGGTAAACTCGTTTATAATACGATTTTTCTTTCGGGCCGTTTTAACCATGAAAAAGGTTGAAAAAAACGTATTGGTGCTGCACAGCGCAAAACAGATGTTCGACTTGGTCGATAAAGTTGAGGACTATCCGAACTTTCTCCCCTGGTACAGTAAAACCGAGGTCATAGAGCGCAAAGATAAGGAGCTCAAAGCACGGCTGTTCATGGACTATATGGGTGTGCGTCAATCTTTTGCGACACACAACCACAACATTCCCGGCTCGGAAATCCGTATGGACTTGCTGGAAGGCCCTTTTAAAACCTTACGCGGTACATGGAAGTTTATCGATTTGGGCGGTGATATGTGTAAAATCGAATTTCGTTTGGAATATGATTTTTCCAATATGCTGCTTTCTACCGTCATTTCCCCCGTATTCAACCACCTTTCCGGTACGCTGGTCGATGCATTCGTCGAAGAGGCAGACAGACGCTATGCTTGAAATCGAAATTGTCTACGGAACGGCTGAAAAACAGATATTACGCTCAATCCGTATTGAGCAAGGAGCAACCGCAAGGATGGCTGTACTTCAAAGCGGCTTGGATAAAGATTTTCCTGAATTGGATTTGAATGCAGCCCCTTTGGGTATTTTTGGCAAAAGAGTCAAAGACGATTTTTTGTTGCGCGAACGAGACCGCATCGAGATATACCGCCCTTTGCTGATTGACCCAAAAGAAGCGAGACGCAAACGGATCGGTAAAACCCAATAAAATGCTTGAAAGGTCGTCTGAAAACCGTTTTCTGTTTTCAGACGACCTCTCTTTGAGGAAACACAATGTCAAATAAAATCAAAATGATTGTAGGACTGGGAAACCCCGGTTCGGAATACGAACAAACGCGCCACAATGCCGGATTCTGGTTTATCGACGAATTGGCATGGCAATATAAAGCCACTTTAAAAGAAGAAAAAAAATTCTTCGGCTCAGTAGCCCGCATCAGCATATCCGGCTCAGACTTATGGCTTTTAAAACCGGCAACATTTATGAACCGCTCCGGTCAGGCAGTAGCCGCGCTGGCACAATTTTACAAAATCAAGCCCGAAGAAATCCTGGTCGTCCATGACGAACTGGATATTCCCTGCGGTAGGATAAAATTTAAATTGGGTGGAGGAAACGGCGGTCATAACGGCTTAAAAGACATTCAGGCACGCTTGGGAACACCGGATTTTTACCGCCTGCGCTTGGGTATCGATCACCCGGGAGACCGAAATCTGGTTGTCGGCTATGTCCTGAATAAACCCAGCCCGGAACACAAACAGCAAATTGATGAAGCCATCAATAAATCATTAAAAGCCGTTCCCATGCTGTTAGCCGGAGAATGGGAAGAAGCCGTACGTTTTTTACACAGCAAATAAATTTCAGACGACCTTTGGGAGCAAACAATGAATGAGCTTCTTGAAGTAATTCAAACAGAATCTGTCGGAACGGTAGAAGAAACACTAGACTTTTTCTTATACGAATGCAGCTTGGACGAAGCACCGACCATTGAAGAAGTCAAACTATGGCGTGATGAACTGGACAAACGGGGGGATAAATTTATCCGTTTGTCCGCCATCTGCCAAAAATGGCTGGATGAGGAAATACAATGAAGCTGCCTTTGAATAAGTTTACCTTGTTAGCAGCGGCTTGGTTTGCAGCAAGTATTTACGCATTACTTTTCAAAGAGTCCGGCAATGCACTCCCTCCCTTTCCCAATTTCGACAAGGTTGCCCATTTCATTACATTCTTTGCACAAACATGGTTAATAGCCAAGATCTTTTTATCCGAGCAAAAACGCGTACCTTATGAAAAACTATTGATATTCGCCTTATTGTTTGCCTTCTTTAGCGAATGGGCTCAAGCAACGTTTACAACGACGAGGGAAGGTTCACTTGGAGACGGAATAGCGGATATGCTTGGCACAGTAGCTGCCTTATGGTTTGCCAAAAAGGTAGGGAATGCGAAATTACAGAATCAAAAGCCTATCTGATGCCATATTCGAATACTGAAAACTTCTTAGGCAGTCTATAAAATAAAAAAACCGATTCCCCATATGGAATCGGTTTTTTAAAATGGAAAATTACAGAGCATCTTTCAATGCTTTACCGGCACGGAATTTAGGAGTTTTAGCAGCAGCAATGGTCAGAGGCTCGCCAGTTTTGGGGTTGCGACCTTGACGTTCTGCACGTTCGCCAACGTAGAAAGTACCGAAACCGACCAGAGTTACGGTGTCGCCTTTTTTCAGAGCGTTGGTTACAGCATTGGTAGTGGCATCCAGAGCTTTTTGGGCGGCAGCTTTAGAAATACCGGCTTCTTGAGCAATTGCTTCGATCAATTCAGACTTATTCACAATCAGTCCCTTCCTATCGTTGAAAATAATGAAATGCCCGAATACTCGGGGCTTCGTACTTTTGAGTACCTTTGCGCTTTATAGCAATTCTGAAAATGCCGTGTCAAGCAAAAAATGCGGAATTGCCCTATTTTACAGGCTTCCAAGGCAAACCCGCATCTTTTGCAACACATTTTTTACAAAATCAGTGTTTGGTCGCTTTCGCCCTTGACTTAGGCTTTGCGGCTTCAACTTGCGTTTCTTCGGTACTTAAAGGCGCAACCCAAGGTGTCGGCTGGCTTTCCAAGCCTAAAGCGAGGACTTCGTCTATCCATTTGACCGGATGAATGGTCAGACCGTTTTTCACATTTTCAGGGATTTCTTCCAAGTCTTTGACGTTGTCTTTCGGAATCAGGACATGTTTGATGCCGCCGCGCAGGGCTGCCAACAGTTTTTCCTTCAATCCGCCGATTGGCAAGACTTCGCCACGCAGAGTGATTTCGCCTGTCATCGCCACATCGGCGCGCACCGGAATTTTGGTAAAGGCAGACACCATCGCCAAGGTCATGGCGATACCTGCGCTCGGACCGTCTTTCGGCGTCGCACCTTCGGGAACGTGGACATGGATGTCTTTTTTCTCGTAAAAATCAGGAGCCAAACCCACTGATTCTGCACGGGAACGGACAACAGACCATGCTGCGGATGCAGATTCCTTCATCACGTCGCCCAACTGGCCGGTACACTGGATCACGCCCTTACCCGGCAACGCCACGGCTTCGACAGTCAGCAATTCGCCGCCGACTTCGGTCCACGCCAAACCGGTAACCTGTCCGATGCGGTTTTCACTTTCGGCAACGCCGTAATCGAAACGGCGCACGCCCAAATAGTCATGCAGGTTTTTCTCATTGACTTTAACCGCTTTAGGCTTGGCTTTGCTGGTTTTCTTGGTTTCAGACGACCTCTTCTTATCTTCGTTCAAGGTAATCTGCATCACCACCTTACGACAGATTTTGGCAATCTCGCGATCGAGCGAACGCACACCGGCTTCACGGGTGTAATAACGGATAATATCGCGCACTGCGTTTTCCTCGACCACCAATTCGCCTTCTTTCACGCCGTTGCGTTTCATTTGTTTCGGCACGAGATACTGCATGGCGATATTGATTTTCTCGTCTTCGGTATAGCCGGACAAACGGATGATTTCCATACGGTCAAGCAACGGGGTCGGGATATTCAAACTATTAGATGTAGCAATAAACATCACATCGCTCAAGTCGTAATCCACTTCCGCATAATGATCGGCAAACTTGTTGTTTTGCTCAGGATCGAGTACCTCAAGCAACGCGCTGGCGGGATCGCCGCGGAAGTCGCTGCCCAATTTGTCGATTTCGTCGAGCAGGAACAGCGGATTCCTCACGCCCGCTTTAGCCATGTTTTGCAGGATTTTGCCGGGCATAGAGCCGATATAGGTGCGGCGATGACCGCGGATTTCGCTTTCGTCGCGCACGCCGCCTAAAGCCATGCGGACATATTGGCGACCTGTCGCTTTGGCGATGGATTCACCCAAAGAGGTTTTACCTACCCCTGGAGGGCCGACCAGACACAGAATCGGACCTTTGAGCTTGTCCATACGTTTTTGGACAGCGAGGTATTCCAAAATCCGCTCTTTGACTTTTTCCAAACCGTAATGGTCGGCGTTCAACACCAAATCAGCTTTGGCAATGTCTTTGCTGACACGGGATTTTTTCTTCCATGGCAGCTCAAGCAAAGTATCGATGTAGTTGCGCACGACAGTGGATTCCGCAGACATAGGCGGCATCATTTTGAGCTTTTTCAATTCCGACAGGCATTTCTCTTCCGCTTCTTTGGTCATGCCCGCTTCTTTGATTTTTGCTTCCAACGCATCCAGTTCGCCGCGTTCGTCTTCTTCGCCCAATTCTTTCTGAATCGCTTTCACTTGCTCGTTCAGATAATACTCGCGCTGGGATTTTTCCATCTGGCGTTTAACGCGGCCGCGAATGCGTTTTTCAACTTGCATGATGTCCAGTTCGGATTCCAACTGGGCGAGCAGAAACTCCATACGGCCGATAATGCCGAAGGTTTCCAAAATCTGCTGACGCTGCTCCAGTTTCAATTGCAAATGCGCAGCGATGGTGTCCACCAAACGGCTGTTATCATCGATACCGTTGATAGTATTGATGATTTCGGCAGGGATTTTTTTATTTAATTTGGCGTATTGGTCAAACTGGGTAAGCAGCGTGCGGCGAATGGCTTCAATATCGGGATTGTCCGCATCCGCATACTCATCGACAGCTTCGACATGTGACAGGAACAGTCCGCCGCTCTCTTCAATGGTCAATACTCTGCCGCGTCGGATACCTTCGACCAACACTTTCACCGTGCCGTCAGGCAGCTTCAACACCTGCAAAACCTGCGCGACCGTACCCGTACGGTGCAAATCGGACGCCGTCGGATCTTCGGTATTCGGGTCGATTTGCGCCAGCAAAAACACCGGATCGTCATTCGCCATTGCCGCTTCCAATGCCGCAATGGATTTCGGGCGGCCCACAAACAGTGGCAACACCATATGCGGATAAACGACGACATCGCGTAAAGGCAGGGTCGCCAATGCGCTGTATTCCTCAAAATGTTTTTCTTTTGTCGGCATATTGTTCTCTACTTGGTAATAAATTCGGAATGTGGCTTAAATTGGGATGGAAAAGCGTATTTCAAGACTTGAAAAAGCCGATGTACGCTTCTATTTTTATCGGCAACTTTTTGCGATAAAATACACGCCATTCGAGGTCGTCTGAAAGGCTGGAAACTTTTCAGACGACCTCTCGGCATACAGCACATCAGGAGTCAGCCATGACCGACCAAACCTCACTAATCGAATTCCCCTGCCAATTTCCCATCAAAGTCATGGGCGATTCGCATCCCGAATTTGAAAAAAATATCTTAGAAACCGTCCGTAAACACGCGCCCGATACCGAGCCGCACCACATTACCACCCGCCAGAGCAGCAAGGGCAACTATACCGGCGCGACCGTCAAAGTAAACGTTGACAGTAAAGAACAACTGGACAAAATCTACCGCGCCCTGACCGATCACGAAATGGTAAAAGTAGTGTACTGATATGAAAATCGTGCATAAAGGCATGGTCGAGTACCAACCGACTTTCGAAGCCATGAAAGCGTTCAACGCAGCCCGCGACGAACATACCGAAGACGAATTATGGGTGGTCGAGCATCCGCCCGTTTTCACACAAGGTCTGGCGGGCAAGCCGGAGCATCTCCTGATTCGCGACGATATACCCGTCGTGCAAATCGACCGGGGTGGGCAAATCACCTATCACGGTCCCGGTCAGTTGGTCGTTTACACCATGATCAACTTCAAACGCCGCAAAACCAGCGTCCGCAACATCGTTTCCGCGCTTGAAAACAGCATCATCGCCACTTTGGCGGAATACGGCATTAAAGCGGCGGCAGACCCGAAACGCCCCGGTGTTTATGTCGGCGAGCGCAAAATCGCCTCACTCGGCTTGCGTATTAAAGACGGCTCCGTCTATCACGGTCTGGCATTGAACGTAAACATGGACCTAAGCCCGTTTACCCACATCAACCCCTGCGGCTATGCCGGCATGGAAATGACCCAAATCACGGATTTTGTCCAACCCTGTCCCTCCTTGGACGAGGTCGCACAAAAACTGACTGCACACCTCGAGACACAACTCACACCGAAAGCGAACAATTAATGAGCGAAATCAAAGTTGACGATCCCAAACGCGGCGTCAAACTCAAAGGCGCGGACAAAACCGCCCGCATCCCCATCAAAGTCGTCCCCCTTCAGGAAAAACTGAAAAAGCCCGAATGGATACGCGCCAAACTGCCGTCACGCAAATTCTTTGAAATCAAAGATATTTTGCGTGAACAAAAAATGCACACCGTTTGCGAAGAAGCCTCCTGCCCGAACATCGGCGAATGCTTCAGCAAAGGTACGGCAACCTTCATGATTATGGGCGACATTTGTACCCGCCGCTGCCCGTTCTGCGACGTGGGACACGGTCGCCCGAATATGCTTGACCCTGATGAACCGAAAAACCTCGCAGAATCCGTCAAAGCCATGAACCTGCGTTACGTCGTCATCACTTCCGTTGACCGCGACGACCTGCGCGACGGTGGCGCACAGCATTTCGCCGACTGCATCAAAGCCATCCGCGAAACCAGTCCGAACACCAAAATCGAAATTCTCGTTCCCGACTTCCGCGGCCGTTTGGACATCGCACTGAAAATCCTTGCCGAAACTCCGCCCGACGTGATGAACCACAACTTGGAAACCCATCCGAACCTGTACAAAAAAGCCCGTCCGGGTGCCAACTATCAGCACTCCCTCGACCTGCTGCGCCGTTACAAAGAAATGATGCCGCACATCCCGACCAAATCCGGCATCATGGTCGGCTTGGGCGAAACAGACGAAGACGTGCGCGAAATCATGCGCGATATGCGGGCGCACAATATCGAGATGATTACCATCGGTCAGTATCTCCAGCCTTCAGACGGACACCTGCCCGTCTTACGCTATGTCACGCCAGACCAATTCAAAATCTTTGAAAAAGAAGCGTACGAACTGGGCTTCAGCAACGCCGCCATCGGCGCCATGGTCCGCTCCAGCTACCATGCCGACGAGCAGGCTGCCGAAGCACTTCGCGAAAGTGTGAATTCTAACAATAAATGATACTGAACATCGCTCTTTGGTGCTATACATCGCTAAATGGTGCTAACATGGAATAACAAGATGCCGGTGATCCAGATTAAAGAATTTCCCAACGACGAAAGAGTTTGGAGAATTGATTGGTTCGGAGCAGTACGAAAAAACGATAACGTACCTACGGAACCGACCATCGACGTTTATCTCAGACCTGTATCAGTAACAGACAAAACGTCTATTGCTGATTTTGGCTGGTTAAATAAAGAGCGAATATGCTGCACTATTGGTGTTGGACAACTGCCAGTACTTACTATCGGTTCTCTTTGGAAAAACGGTAAGTTATTGGATTACCAAGTTATCGTGCCTAGTAATCTACCAAACGTTAACATAGCTGAAGATTCTGTACGTTTGATTGAAGCAGCGCATAAAGATCAAACCGGTTATATCATCAATAAAGCTGCCTTTGATATTGGCGGTTTCAAAAATGGATTATCTGCAAGATGTTTGGCTATTGAATCTGATGGAGATCCCTATTCAATCATTATTCCCGTTGCTGAAGTTATTCGTTTTTATTACGCCATTTCAACCAATTTGGCCAAGATTGCTTTTTTGGGGTCATATGAAACTAATTTCGATCAAATCATCGGTGAGCGATGCGGTTTTGATTCAAAAACCAAGATTCTCATAATCCATTTACGACAATGGCTTTACGATAATGAGGGATGGGTTTTGGGTAGGATTTTAAGGGACAAAAATGCACAGCAGGGATTTTTCCAAATTCATCGTTCGTTAGTCAAACAATCAGTGGGGAAGTATCATCAGCCGATGCCGGAAACTAATTTCCCGTTTCAAGGAAAAACAGATTGGGCTGCACGCTGCCTAAGTTTTACGAGCGGTGGAAAAGTTCGTACCTTAATCTTAGAATTATTGCGTTGTACTGCTCCCTTTCCTTTTTCTAATTTAGTGGTTATTAGAGACAATGATGGCAGGCAAGCATCTCCAGAAACTGATCTACCGGAATCAAATAAACGTCCTTATCTAAGGAACCAGAGATTAAAATCTGGTACTTCAAAAAAACTGCATAGCATAGAAGAGCCTGTGCAGAATATGAAAAGAATGGTTATTGACTATGTAAAAGAACGTTTTGGAGATCTTTGGAATAAAGAACTCATCAAGCCTGAAAAAGAGTTTTGTAATTATAGAAAAACAGACTTACTGTTTTTGCCGCCATCGGAATCGACCACAGCATTGGGAACCGGCGACGGTACATCAGGACAGTCCAAAACTGCTCCTATTTCAATCTCTATTAATGTTGGAAAAGAAACAGGCATCGCTCAAAAGCTACGTTCTCACAGTCGTTCCGAAGCTCTGCCTGCTACCTTTGAAAATATGATGGCCGCTGTCCGATATTTATCAGAGAACTATCAAGATAAAGGTGTTACGGCAAAAGTATGGCCGACCCTATATATGCCGTTAACTTCTAATCGTAGCAGTCAATGGTCTTATTTAGATACTTCTGCAACAACAACCAACCTAGTCAAAACTCCAAGAAGAGTTTTAATTGCCGAACTCAATATAGATAATATGCTATTTTGGTTGGTGGAGTTTGAACAAAGAGAATCAGAATCCTTAACTGCTGCTATGATATATGGAGCAAGTTCAATGAAGGCTGAAGAAATAAAAAAAATCCTGCATTTGCTTGCTCGGTCAAAAGGAATTTGGAAAAATATTCCTCCACACGGGAGATTTCATATCAGGCCAATGAAGCATAGCTGGCCGAGTATCGAAGAATATGCTTCATCTATTTACAAAGCCTGCTTGGCAACTTCCACCTGACTTGTGTTTCTGTTGGTACAATCCAAATCTATTAGTACATCTGTCATTTAGATACATTAATATTTTCTTAATTTTTAGGATGCAACTTATGCCACGCACGCAATTATACTTCACATCAAATAATTATCTAAAGAATTCAACTCATTGTGCTGATTTTTTGTCAAGTGATACGGGAAGTACAAAATACCCGAATTAACTTGGCAAGGAAAAGCTCAAGTCAAACTGCATCATCTGGATGTACCGTTTCATTTTCTCAACAAGCAATATGATTTTCACGCGGCTGCCGGTTCACCAGACAACCGCAGCGACAATATTTTGATCCACGCGATAACCTGTTAGCACTTAAATCACTGTTGCCAGAATTTGGCGGGCGGATACATTGCATTTATAGTCAATTAAAATCAAAATAGGACAGTAGCGCATCGCCAAATTGGGCGTAATCAGACAAAACGGTTCGCAGATACCGCTTAATATTCGCCCACACCTTCTCAATCGGGTTGAGCTCAGGTGAATAAGGTGCAAGAGGCAATACCTTATGACCCCATTTTTCCGCCATTTCCCGTAAGACACCCATACGGTGAAATCGTGCATTATCTAAAATAATCACCGATTTTTGAGTCAATGCGGGCAGTAGGCATTGCTGAAACCACGCTTCAAAAAAGACCCCGGTCATCGTATTTTGATAAACCATCGGAGCAATCAGCCGGTTGCCGACTTGTGCGGACACCAGAGATAAGCGTCGGTATCTTTTCCCACTTATCTGCGCTTTCACTATTTGCCCTTTCGGGCTGCGGGCATAGGGACGGAACAGGTAGCGGTCAAATCCTGTTTCATCCAAATAAACACGTTGGTAGTCGGAAAATTCGGCCAGCTGTGTCAAATAATGCGTTACTTTGGCCGGATCTTGTTCTTTGTAAGTGGTGGTCTTTTTTTGCGCGTCATCCCCATCTGTTTGAGTGCATAGCAAACGGCGGCTGGCGTACAATCAAAATGTTTGGCGATTTCATGCAGATAGGCATCTGGGTGTTGCCCAACATATTGAGCCGGTTTTTGCCTATCCAATTTGACGGCATTTAGACCGGTAACTTGATGTTTTAGGCTGCCTGTTTGTTTTTTAAGGCGAATCCACAGGTAAAGCGTGTTTCTCGACAAGTTAAATGTTGCTGCAGTTTGGCTGATGTTTTTGCATTGTTCGTAATAGTTTAAAGCTTTGTTTCTTAAGTCCGCAGAGTATGCCATGGTTAGACCTTCAAAGTTGAGTGTTGTACTATTTCGTTTTTAATTGACTATAATGAATTCAATAATTTTCAAAACATAGTCTTACGATAAAGCTCTTTTCTTATATTTCGGTTTAGAACATCAATCAGCTTTTTGAACTCGTCTGGACAATCATCAAAATCTTTCAGCATATGGTTATAGCGCAAAACACCATCTTTCCATGCCTGAAAGAGATTGTCCGGATAATTATCGATCAGCCACCAACATAAATCCAAAGTATGGTGGCGTTCGATCAGTTCTCTGCTTTCCCATGCTGTACGCTTGCTTTTGTCAATTTTTTGTGGTTGTGAACCGGTTTTTAGGCATAAATAGGAATATAATTTCGGTGCCAGTCGTTGTGAAGTTAATAGCGTGACAAAGTGGTGCAATATTTTCAAACTGTCTCTATAACTGTTTTGTGAACTTTCTACCGGGTAGTGTTCCAACCAAACTAACAGTCTTCGCCATTGTTCAAGTGTATTACCACTCCAAGCTGTAACGGGTTGTGTTTCTGTACAAGCCAAGTCGGTTTTACACTGCCAGCAGAATTTGAGGGGCCGAAACGCTGTTTCTTGCATATTTCCCATCTCTTGCCGATGGAATGCAACACCCGCACCGCAATGTGAACATCGGTCGTGAAGTATCACTTTGTGCTTTGGGCAAAAGGTATAGCAGGCAACACGCCATGACACCCTAAAATAAGGTTCATAGTCTTCTGCTAAGCACAATGGACAGAACAATAAACCGTATCCTACGCGTTTCCGATGGTATATCTGCAAACTGTTTACCCACGTCAGATGTCCTGATGGACGTACTTTATCAAACAAAATGCCCTGAAAACGCCGTAGTGAAGTTCTATCGATTTTCTCCGCACTTATTCCGCTTTTTTCACTTAGCTTTGTAACTATCCACTCTGGAATATATCTGTCAATGTCCCGATTCCATATCTCATAATTGTTCCCAAAGACTAAGTTGCAAAATGTCTGAACTTTTAGTCCGTTCGCATGTGCCGTTCGAACCAGCCATGAAGACAGTAATTCATTATGATACGGATGGGGATGTGCTGGCCAAAGATGTAAGTCAGACATATCTAAGCCAGTTTGTCTATTTGCCGCTTCCGCTCAGTAGGTGTTACCCAGCCGATTGAATCAAGCACTTCATGATTTATTTGTTCCGTTTCATTTTGTACAGCAGTTGCGGCAGCTTCTGTCAGTACCCGAGATAGCTCTCCAATATATCCTTCGCTCATATTGTACAATCTGACGGCAAGTTCTCTCGTTTGCAGTTCAGACGGTCTTTTCAGGGGGATCATTCTTTCAAAGCTAACCAACAACCGAAGAAAATTTCTATCTAAGTTCCATCTAGGCAGAACAGCCGGTTCGAATCGGTTGGATAACTGCGGATCAGTTTGCAACGCACGGAAAGCATCCTTAGTGCCTATACCGACAATCGGTATTTGTAAATCGTTTCCTAGATATTTGATGACATTCAGAAAAGCCCTTTGCCGGTTCATGCTACCAGCCAAGATATGATGGATTTCGTCAATAATCAGCATTCTAGTTTGCATACGTTTGAGTAAGTGTATGACTTGAGTCTGCTTCTTATCTATTCTGTCATGCGATTTATATGGTGCAAAGATTGCATCTAAAATGGTATTGTAAAATCTTCCTTCATCTGGAACAGGTGGAGCCTGAACCAGCAGTACAGGAACTAATACACTGTCACCATCCAAATTTTGGTCAGCAGGATGTTTTCTCAAAAAACGGTGAGCCAGCATGGTTTTACCGTTATTGGTATCTCCGACAATCAGAAGATTCGGCATACGGTGGATTTTGGGATAAACCAAAAGATCTTCCAGTTTGTTCAAAATATGCTCAGCTTGGGGATAACCTATCCAATGCGGCGAACGGATGTGCCAGATGCGTTCCTCTGTGTCAGCATCCAAATATGTGGCGGTTTTTTTGTGCAAATGAGGATATTTCATGACAAATCATCCAAGTCGTCAAACGGCTGTACATTTTCAAAAGACATTTCAGTCTCCAGCGAATCCGTTTGCGGAAAAGCAGTGGCTGTATTATTGATACCGTTATTCTCTTTGGGAACCGGTTTGGTTATAGCAATACTTTCATTTTTTTTACGTCGTTGCATCGCTCTGCGTACCGCTTTGGTTTTACCTTGAGCTTGTTCTTCCATCTCGCGCATCTTGCCATAAGCTGAAAAAATCATTCTTTCGTCAATGTTGGATTTGTGTTCCTGTTTGAGTTGGCGGTTGATTTCCCTTAACTCCCAAATACTCATAACTGGATGGGAACTGTCCCGGTAAGGGATAGCAAAATAGCTATTCAATTCAGGGTCAAAAAACCAGATTACGCTGAGATCACGAGGGTCAAATCGAAACACAAACTGACGAGCCCTTTTCGGGTTTCCCGGTTCTGTTGCACCAATCCAAGTGCGAAGTACATCATGCCAATAATGAATTTTATGGATGGATACGCCATATTGTTGGACGGTTCTCATTTCAAAAGGCATGAAATCCAATCGGAATTTGGTTTCATCTAGGACTTTAGGCGGCATACCTGTTCCCGGGAGAGAGTCAGTACCGAATATACCTTCTTTATATTTGGCCATCGGCGACATACCCAATGCTGAATGCATCCTCTGGTGATACACACCGGTAATGAAAGTTGTCAGCCATTTTTCAAATTCTGACAGTGTAAATACTGCACTGTCTTCGGAATCATAATTACGACGTTCGACAACATTGGAAAAAGTCGTACCGGGCAAAGTATGTATTTCCTGTAAAACCGTACCCAGCAGTCGCTCTATATGACCACCAAAATGTGGCCGCGCCACCGGACGCCATTCAATGTCGATACCGTATTGTTTACAGGCTTTTTCCAATACTTTGCCGTGAAACTCCCTTGCATTGTCCAAATGGATTTTTCGTGGTAATCCCCAACACGGCCACAAGCCTTCCACTTCATGCTGGGCAAGCCATGTTTCTTTTGTCAGTACAGAATGAGCTAGACACAATCCTGCCGATAATGCACTAGGTGGATCAAAGGAAATGTAGAATCCGGGAATCATCCGGCTGAACACATCAACTGCCATTGTGATCCACGGGCGACCAATTGGTTTACGGTAAACATCATCCACCAGAATAATATCTAGTTTCGTATGGTCTATCTGAATGACCGCCAACGGAAAATCCGCATTGGGAAAACTGCCCTTAGACGGTTTAAACTGCTCCTCAGCAGCTTTTTTCCCCTGTCTTTTCGCTATCTTAAACTGAGGATCCAGCTTGCTGATGCGGGCACGGATAGTATTGTTATGAGGATATGCCAATCCTACATCCAAGCATTGCCGCTTGATCTCGTTAATTATTTGTTGGACTGGCTTTTTTTGTTTGGTCAGATATTCTTTTTCAATAACTGATTGGACGATCTTTTCGACATTGTCGTCAATACGGTAACGGCCCTTGTCTTTTCGGTGTTGTTTGAATAAACCCGTCAGCAAACCTGTTTCGTGGTATTTTCGAAGCCATCGGTAAATGGTATTGGCATGAACACCAAACTGTACAGCTCTTTCTTCAACGGCTTTCTTCGTCCGTTTTTTATTGTCTAGTAAAGGCTTGATAATCTCAAAACGTTTTGTTGCTATGGACCATTCTTGTGCATCAATGGTATTTAAATCTTGTGCGGAAGAAGGTTCATTCGTTATGGAGGACAACTCCGTCACTTTAACTTGATAAGTTTTACGGCTTTCTACCTCAGTCAGCAAAACCGCGTCCAAATCCACAACGTTTGTAATTACACAGCAGATCCCGTTAAATTCGACTATTGCCCCCGGTCGAATATCTAACACAGCCTTTCCAGTATTCATCGCTTTCTCCATAATGTAGAATTCATCGTCAGCGGTAGGTTCAAATCTGCACCGATTTCTCCTACGGCCACTAGATACCATAACACTGGTAAAATCTTTGCCTGATTCCACTCATCTTGAAAAATAGCTGCAACTAGCTCTCTCGGAGTAGCTGTTTTAAGCTCTTTTAATTTTTGGTCAAGTAGTATCATATATGGCTCGTAATATTCATGCACAACGGCATTCCGCATATAGGGCAGCAGAAATCGCACGTTTTGAAGATAGACTGTATGAATTTCAACTTCAGTGACCAGTTTGAACATCCAGCCCTTTTGTCGGCAAAATGCTCTTGCTGCCTTAAATTTTGGCTGCAATACTGACCAGTTTTTCCTCAAATCGCTTCGGTATTTGACTTCATAGAGAATTATCGTAACAGGTTGCCGACTAGGTTTGTAGTGCACCAAAACATCAGGTGTGTACATATGCTTTTTGCCGGAATCATCAAACCATTCGATAGAAACCGGTTGTACCTCGAAGCGGATTACATCGGGACAAAACTCCAATAAACTAAGGAAATCCCGTTCCAAAGAAGATTCATAAGCTGCGCAGCCTACAGACTTAGAATGGGCGGCCATTCCGGTGATATTGCGGTAATTTTTGGGAATTTTTCTGACAGGCATGATAATTCAGTCTCAAATATTGTTGTAATTTTGACTTAAGGATAAATTTTTAACCCGTTTAGCACTAAATAATAATGTAGAAAATAAAGTTTTAGTTCGTTTGGGCACCATTTAATGATAGAATTTACAGAAAGTCATGGCGGCGGTTGCAGTCACCACTGATAAATGGAAAAGACGTAAGTAATTTTAGTGTTGCTTACACTGTTCGCTTTGTTGCATGACAATTTTAAAAAAGTACAAACAACTTAATCATTTCCCGTAAAAAAGGTCGTCTGAAAATTTTCAGACGACCTTTCCTCATCTCATCGACAGTCTGGTTGAATCAATCCAGTTTTTTAAAATGGCGGCGGCGTTCCAGTTCGCTCAGGTAACGTTTGCGCAGGCGGATGGATTGCGGCGTGATTTCAACGAGTTCGTCATCGTCGATAAACTCGACCGCACCTTCCAGCGTCAGCTTGATCGGCGTAGTCAGGCGTACGGCTTCGTCGGTACCGCTGGCGCGGACGTTGGTAAGTTTTTTGCCTTTGAGCGGGTTAACGACTAAATCGTTTTCTCGGCTGTGGATGCCGATAATCATGCCTTCGTAAATTTTATCGTTGGGCGATACGAACATACGGCCGCGGTCTTCCAAGTTCCACAAGGCATAAGCGACGGCTTCGCCTTGCTCTTGGGAAACCAGTACGCCGTTGTGACGGCCGGGCATGTCGGGTTTTACGGGCGCATAGTCGTCGAACACATGGCTCATCAGACCGACACCGCGCGTCAGGGTCATAAATTCGCCTTGGAAACCGATTAAGCCGCGTGCTGGAATATGGTATTCGAGGCGGGTACGGCCGTTGCCGTCGCTTTCCATATTGGTCAGTTCGCCACGGCGGCGACCGAGTTCTTCCATGATTGCGCCTTGGTTGTCGTCAGGCACGTCCACGGTCAGGTTTTCATAAGGTTCGCATTTTTGACCGTCGATGTCGCGGTAAACGACGCGCGGTTTGCCGACTGCCAGTTCATAGCCTTCGCGGCGCATGTTTTCCAGCAAAATGGTTAAGTGCAGTTCACCGCGTCCGGATACGCGGAACACGTCGGCATCGGCGGTATCTTCTACGCGCAGGGCGACGTTGGTCAGCAACTCTTTTTGCAGGCGGTCGCGGATTTGGCGGCTGGTCACGAATTTGCCTTCTGTACCCGCGAGCGGGCTGGTGTTGACCATAAAGTCCATGGTCAGCGTCGGTTCGTCCACGCTCAACATCGGCAAGCCTTTTGGATTGTCTTTGTCGGTAATGGTCACACCGATACCGATGTCTTCGATACCGGAAATAATCACTATGTCGCCGGCTTCGGCTTCTTCAAGCGGCACGCGTTCCAAGCCTTTAAAACCCAAAAGCTGGTTGATGCGGCCTTGGGCGATTTGCTGATCGTGGTTCATGACGGCAACGACTTGGCCTGGTTTGATGCGTCCGTTCAGGATACGACCGATGCCGAGGCGGCCGGTGTAGTTGTCGTAGTCGAGTTGGGAAATTTGCAGTTGCAGCGTTTCGTCCGCACTGCCGCTCGGTGCGGGCGTGTGTTTTAAGATGGTATCGAACAGCGGACGCATATCGTTGCTCTCGTCGGTTTCTTCCAGTTTGGCGAAACCGGACAGACCGGAAGCGTAAACAATCGGGAAGTCCAACTGCTCGTCGGTTGCGCCCAAGTTGTCGAAGAGTTCGAAAGTTTGGTCGATGACCCAGCTCGGACGGGCGGAAGGTTTGTCGATTTTATTGATGACGACGATCGGTTTCAGCCCCAAAGCCAAGGCTTTTTTGGTCACGAAACGGGTTTGCGGCATCGGACCTTCCTGCGCATCCACCAACAATACGACGCAGTCCACCATACCCAAAACGCGCTCCACTTCGCCGCCGAAGTCGGCGTGTCCCGGAGTGTCTACGATGTTGATGTGGTAGCCTTCGTAATCGATGGCGGTGTTTTTGGCGAGGATGGTAATGCCACGTTCTTTTTCAATGTCGTTGCTGTCCATCACGCGTTCGTCAACCTGCTGGTTGGCGCGGAATGTACCGGATTGGCGCAGCAGTTGGTCAACTAATGTGGTTTTGCCGTGGTCGACGTGGGCGATGATGGCAATGTTGCGAATTTGTTTCATGGTGATATGTATTTCAAATGATTTTTATCAAAAAGTAACTCGCGATTATATCACGGTTCATCTTATCGGACGGTACACAGTAGATTAAATTTGAATTGGTAGGGTTTTTGCTTTGGCTTGAATGTGATTCGTTCAGGCGTTTGGCGGTAAAGGCATTTGAGAATAATTAATAATAAAATTTGATTGAATTTTGTAATTTATTTGCTTTTGTTTATGGTTAAAGAGTGTAAATGTTTTTGAACGATGAAATGGATTCTTAATACCAATGGCAACAAATATCTATATAAAACAAAATATTGAATTTTCAGACGACCTTTTAAGCTCACTGTTTTTTTTGATAATTGTTTGTATTTTAAATAGAAAATTTGTCAAGCATCAGACTTTTTCATACAATTCAGTCATCAAGAAACGACACGCAACCCGTCTTTTAGAGACTTTAATAACTCCAAAGAAAGAGAAAAAATTATGCAAGGCAATCAATCTGTTATCGATTACATGAACGAACTGTTGTCCGGTGAGCTGGCTGCACGCGATCAATACTTCATCCACTCACGCCTGTACTCCGAATGGGGCTACAACAAACTGTTCGAACGTTTGAATCATGAGATGGAAGAAGAAACTACGCACGCCGAAGACTTCATCCGCCGTATCCTGATGCTGGGCGGTACACCTAAAATGACCCGTGCCGAACTGAACATCGGTACCGACGTGATCTCCTGCCTGAAAGCGGATTTGAACACCGAATACGAAGTGCGCGATGCGTTGAAAAAAGGCATCAAACTGTGCGAAGAAGCACAAGACTACGTTACCCGTGATTTGATGATTGCCCAGTTGAAAGACACTGAAGAAGATCACGCGCACTGGCTGGAACAACAACTGCGCCTGATCGAACTCGTCGGCGAAGGCAACTACTACCAAAGCCAACTGTAATTAAGCGTATAAGGAGCTGAAAATGAAAGGCGATCGCTTAGTTATCCGCGAATTGAATAAAAACTTGGGCTTGCTCTTGGTTACCATCAACCAATATTTCCTGCATGCCCGCATTTTGAAAAACTGGGGCTTTGAGGAATTGGGCGAACATTTCTTCAAACAATCCATCCGCGAAATGAAATCCGCGGACGATTTAATCGAGCGTATTTTGTTCTTGGAAGGTCTGCCTAATCTGCAAGAATTGGGCAAACTGCTTATCGGCGAATCAACCGAGGAAATCCTGACCTGCGATTTGACAAAAGAACAGGAAAAACACGATGCCCTCGTCGCTGCCATCGCCATCGCGGAACAACAGCAAGACTATGTCAGCCGTGATTTGTTGGAAAAACAAAAAGACATCAACGAAGAGCACATCGACTGGCTCGAAACCCAGCAGGAGCTGATCGGCAAAATCGGTTTGCCGAACTACCTGCAAACAGCGGCGCAAGAGGACTAAAACACAAACCACTGCCAAATATAGCAGTCCCTGCACCCATAAACGGCATATCTTTTTGGATATGCCGTTTTTTTTTACATCAAACTCGTCTGAAAAACAGTATTTCGGTCTTTCAGACGACTTATCTCTTCTAAAGAATATGTAATCCTGTGAAACCCCAATCCCATACAAAAGCCCTGAAAACCGGACAAGTTTTCAGGGCTTAATTTTGTATTCTACACTTGTTTACATGCTAAGGGATTGAAAGATAAGATGTAGTCTTAAGTAATAACAGTTCTCATTGATGTAAGTCAAAAAAGCATCGGGTATGCGTTCACATCTCCGCCAATCATTACACTTCATAGAGCTAAACTGCTATTCTGTAAAGGTAAATTTTTTACTACCTATAAATTCTATCTGACAAATTAGGAGCTTGATATGACAACCGATGTACAACAACGCCCTGCTGCTTGGGAAGGTTTTGTCGGCGGTAATTGGGAAACCAATGTCGATGTGCGCGATTTTATTCAAAAGAACTACACGCCTTATGAAGGCGATGCGTCTTTCCTCGCGCCTGCGACTGAGGCAACGACCAAACTGTGGGCGGACGTGATGGAAGGCATCAAAGTCGAAAACCGCACGCACGAACCTTACAAAATTGATGCGCAAGTCGTGTCCGGCATTACCAGCCATGCGCCGGGCTATATCAATAAAGATTTGGAAACCATTGTCGGCCTGCAAACGGACGAGCCTCTGAAACGCTCAATCATGCCGTTTGGCGGTTTGAGAATGGTACAAGACGCGTGCAAAGTGTACAACGTTGAATTGAACCCCGAAGTCAGCGAAATCTTCACCAAATACCGTAAAACCCATAACCAAGGCGTGTTTGACGTTTATACGCCTGATATCCGCCGTTGCCGCAAATCAGGCGTGATTACCGGTTTGCCGGACGCTTACGGTCGCGGCCGTATTATCGGCGACTACCGCCGCGTGGCATTGTACGGTATTGACTTCTTGATGAAAGACAAATTCAACCAATTCAATTCACTGCAAGCCAATTTGGAAAACGGTGTGGATTTGGAAGAAGTCATCCGCCGTCGCGAGGAAATCAACGACCAATACAAAGCCTTAGGTCAAATGAAAGAAATGGCAGCCTCTTACGGCTACGATATTTCCGGCCCTGCGAAAAATGCGCAGGAAGCCATCCAATGGACTTACTTCGCCTATCTTGCCGCCGTTAAATCGCAAAACGGCGCCGCCATGTCCTTTGGCCGTGTGTCTTCGTTCTTGGACATCTACATTGAGCGCGACCTGAAAAACGGCGTGATTACTGAAACCCAAGCGCAAGAATTTATCGACCATTTGGTGATGAAACTGCGTATGGTTCGTTTCCTGCGCACGCCCGAATACGACCAACTCTTCTCCGGCGACCCGATTTGGGCAACCGAATCCATCGGCGGTATGGGTTTGGACGGCCGCACGCTGGTAACGCGCACCAACTTCCGCGTGCTGCACACCTTGTACAACATGGGACCGTCTCCTGAGCCGAACATCACCGTATTGTGGTCTGAACAACTGCCACAAGGCTTTAAAGAATACTGCGCCAAAGTATCCATCGACACTTCGTCTATCCAATACGAAAACGACGACTTGATGCGTCCTGACTTCAATAGCGATGACTACGCTATTGCCTGCTGCGTGAGCCCGATGATTGTCGGCAAACAAATGCAGTTCTTCGGCGCCCGCGCCAACTTGGCGAAAACCCTGCTGTACGCGATCAACGGCGGCGTGGACGAAAAATCCAAAGACCAAGTCGGCCCGAAAACCGAACCCATTTTGGACGAAGTCTTGGACTACGACACTGTCTTTGCGCGCATGGATCAATTCATGGATTGGCTGGCAACCCAATACATTACCGCGCTGAACATCATCCATTACATGCATGACAAATACAGCTACGAAGCTGCGCTGATGGCGCTGCACGACCGCGACGTGAAACGCACTATGGCCTGCGGTATCGCCGGTTTGTCTGTGGCCGCCGACTCGCTGTCCGCCATCAAATACGCCAAAGTCAAACCGATTCGCGACGAAAACGGTATTGCCGTCGACTTTGAAATCGAAGGCGAATATCCGCAGTTCGGTAACAACGACGACCGCGTGGACGACATTGCCTGCGACTTGGTGGAACGCTTCATGAAAAAAGTGGCGACCCACAAAACTTACCGCAACGCAACGCCGACCCAGTCCGTGTTGACCATTACCTCCAACGTCGTGTACGGCAAAAAAACCGGCAACACGCCGGACGGCCGCCGCGCAGGCGCACCGTTCGGTCCTGGTGCCAACCCGATGCACGGTCGCGATGTCAACGGTGCCGTCGCTTCGCTGACCTCCGTAGCCAAATTGCCGTTCGAGTTCGCCAAAGACGGTATTTCCTACACCTTCTCCATCGTGCCGGGCGCATTGGGTAAAGACGAAAGCTCACGCGAACGCAACCTCGCAGGTTTGATGGACGGCTACTTCCACCACGAAGAAGGCGAATTGGAAGGCGGTCAACACTTGAACGTCAACGTACTGACCCGCGAAACGCTGGAAGACGCGATGAACAATCCGGACAAATATCCGCAACTGACCATCCGCGTGTCCGGTTACGCCGTACGCTTCAACTCGCTGACCCGCGAACAACAGCTTGACGTGATTACCCGCACCTTTACACAAACCATGTAAAGCAAAGGGTTTACAGTAAACCAAGCCGGGGGACGGATTATCCGGAACCCGGCTTGATTTTGCCTGAAGCAATGGTTTGATAATATAGTGGATTAACTCCAAATCAAGACGACCGAAGCCAGTACAATAGGGAAATAAAATTCAAATGAGAAAATTGAATAATCACGATGTTCATAAACGGTATCAAAATCGTTTAGAAGATGATGTAGAGTTCACTATCAACTATGGGCTTCCTTTGAGTTGTTTGTGGTCGACCATCAAAGACTTTTCCAGCGATTTTGAAGAGAAAACCGAAGCGTTCTTTATTCTTTTCAAAGAGCTGCTGCGCAGAGGTCATCTGAAACTGCAACGCGACGGGCAAATCATCGAGCATACGCCCGAAGAATGGGAGCGGATATTTAGGGAAGTATGGCCTGAATATGAAATCGAACCCAATCCACTTCCCGGCTATGCCCCGTTTGATATTCGAATGTGGCTTACGGTCGAGGCTCCTGCCTACGCCGTATGGATAGATCCCGAAGACGGTAGCGAATACTGGGCGGGATAAAATACCAATGTTTGTAATAAATGCCTGTCTGAAAAACAGCTTCTTCAGACGGGATTTATTCCAATTATCGGTGATATACAGAGTTTTGTACAAGCACAGACCGCTGCCGATTACCTGTTTGCTTTGCTGGGTGCGGTTCTAGGTATCGGTGAAGCGATACAGGCCTATAAAGTAGCGAAAGCGGCAAAAAATTTACAAGGATAGAGTTATCATTAAATCCCGTTTACCTATTTAAAAACAGCCCATAAACTTCTCACAACAGGGAACATAATGCCCGCGCATTAATCCAATAAGAAGAACCCTCTGCAACACAAAAACAAGTTTTCAGACGACCCCAATATCCGGTACATCAGACACCATGCAGACAACCATCGCCATCAACCCCGAAACACCCGCCCCCGCCAAAGACCTCGGACACCGCCACTACAACGGCAAAGGCATCGTCCATTCCGTAGAATCCTGCGGCGCAGTGGACGGTCCCGGATTGCGCTACGTCCTTTTCCTGCAAGGCTGTCTGATGCGCTGCCTCTACTGCCACAACCGCGACACATGGGACTTGCACACCGAACAAGCTCAAGAAATGACCGTGCCCGAAGTCATGAAGCAAGTCATGTCTTACCGCCACTACCTGCGCGCCACAGGCGGCGGCGTTACCGCCACAGGGGGCGAACCGCTCCTGCAATACGAATTCGTACGCGACTGGTTTACCGCCTGCCACGAACACGACATCCATACCTGCCTCGACAGCAACGGCTACGCCCTGCATTACGATTCCATCCTTGACGACCTGCTCGACCACACCAACCTCGTCATGCTCGATTTAAAACAAATCGACCCCGAAATCCATAAAGTCCTCGTCGGCATCCCCAACACCAAAACCCTCAAATTCGCTCACTACCTCGCCGAACGCAAACAGCCCGCCCGCGTCCGCTACGTCGTCGTCCCGGGCTATACCGACGACGACCGTTCCGCCCACCTGCTCGGCGAATTCATCGCAGACATGGACAATATCGAAATGGTCGAGCTTCTCCCTTATCACGAACTGGGTGCGCACAAATGGGCATTGTGCGGCGACACCTACAAACTCACCGGCGTACATCCGCCTCCCAAAGAAACCATCCTCAAAATCAAATCGATTTTAGAAAGTTACGGCAAAAACATTATTTATTGAGTTCCAATCCCAAAAGGTCGTCTGAAAATGAAATATTCGGTTTCAGACGACCTTTTAGCACTCTTAATACATCCGAACATACAACTCATAAATTATATAATTCAGATAGTTAACAATAAACTATCCAAAATACGAAATAAAACTATACTTTTTCTTAATTTATGCGATAATAGCTAAACAAATTCTTAGCTACTTTGATAACATCCCTTACGAGAACAGCATCATGTCAGATGAAAAAAGCAAAGCCTTAGCCGCCGCCCTTGCCCAAATTGAAAAAAACTTCGGCAAAGGCTCCATCATGAAAATGGATGGCAGCCAGCAAGAAGAAAACCTTGACGTCATCTCCACCGGCTCGCTCGGCCTAGACTTGGCACTCGGCGTCGGCGGTCTGCCGCGCGGTCGTGTCGTCGAAATCTTCGGCCCGGAATCTTCCGGTAAAACCACGCTCTGTCTCGAAGCCATTGCCCAATGCCAGAAAAACGGAGGCATCTGTGCCTTCATCGACGCCGAACACGCCTTCGACCCTGTTTACGCCCGCAAACTCGGCATTAAAGTGGAAGAACTCTACCTCTCCCAACCTGACACCGGCGAGCAGGCTCTGGAAATCTGCGACACGCTGGTACGTTCCGGCGGTGTGGATATGGTCGTTGTCGACTCCGTAGCCGCCCTCGTTCCCAAAGCCGAAATCGAAGGCGAAATGGGCGACAGCCACGTCGGCCTGCAAGCCCGCCTGATGAGCCAAGCCTTGCGCAAACTGACCGGCCACATCAAACGCACCAACACACTGGTCGTCTTCATCAACCAAATCCGTATGAAAATCGGCGTGATGTTCGGCAGCCCCGAAACCACCACCGGCGGCAACGCCCTCAAATTCTACGCCTCTGTCCGCCTCGACATCCGTCGCACCGGACAAATCAAAAAAGGCGACGACGTTATCGGCAACGAAACTAAAGTCAAAGTCATCAAAAACAAAGTCGCCCCTCCGTTCCGCCAAGCCGAATTCGATATCCTGTACGGCGAAGGCGTAAGCTGGGAAGGCGAACTGATCGACCTTGGCGTCAAATACGGCATCGTTGAAAAATCAGGCGCATGGTACAGCTACAACGGCGCAAAAATCGGACAAGGCAAAGACAACGTCCGCGTATGGTTGAAAGAAAACCCGGAAATCGCCAACGAAATCGACGCCAAAATCCGCGCTGCCGTAGGAATCAACGTTGATATTACCGAAGGCAAACTGGACGACACCGACGGCGAACGTCCGGAAGAATAAGCCTCTGCCTAACTTCCAATTAAAAATACGAAAGGTCGTCTGAAAACAAATATAGCGTGTTCCGCTAAAAAGTTTTCAGACGACCTTTCCGCACTCAACAGAAACATAGCCCTAAAAATGATAGAAATACCTACATCGTCATTCCTATAGAGGTAGGCATCTGGAAATTAGAAATTACGGCAATTTTTAAATGTTACCGACGAAATACCCAAGATCTGGATTTCCACCATAGCCTGTCCTCGCACAGACATAGGAGAAAATAGCGACTTCCAAGTTAATCTTCTGTATTTTAAAAAATTTCAGAAATTCTGCTCCCTTTTAACTTTTAATCTCTCTACACCTTCACCCGATACCCTGATTTCGGGCTTTCATATACTTTTTCCAGTAACCCCAGCACCTCCGCTACTTGGCGCGGCTGCACCGCTGCGGGAGTCTTGCTTTGCAGGGCGTCATAAAGGTTTTCATAAAACGCCGCATAATTTCCGCTGACGCTTTCGATTTTTTTGCGGACGACTGCCCCGTCGATTTCTGTGTGCAGGATGCCCCATTCGTCTTCCGGTTCACGGCTCCACGCCCCGACGGGTTGCGCGCCGCCGAGCAGCAGGGCTTCTTGGTTGTCGGCGTTTTGTTTGACGTATGAACCGCGTTTACCGTGCAAGGTCATGAACGGCAAAGGTTCGCGGGCATATTTGCTTGCGGTCAGGGCGACTTTTTTGCCGTCGGCGTAATAAAGCGCGATATAGAAATTATCATCGCTGACTGCTCCGTCATGTTGATAGCGCACGTCGGCGTAAAGTTCGTCGGGCATCCCGAAAATATCGACCGCCATATCCATGAGGTGCGAACCCAAGTCGTACACCAGCCCTACGCCCGCCTCGCCGGTTTCCTTCCAGCGTTTTTTGTTCAATGTAGCCGCATAACGTTCAAAACGGAATTCCGCATCCACAATTTCGCCTAAAAGGTCGTCTGAAAGCAGCTTTTTGGCGGTCAGCGGCGCGCTGTCCCAGCGGCGGTTTTGGTAAGCGGTCAGCAATACGCCCTGCCGCTCGGCGAGTTCCGCCAGTTCCAAGGCTTGCGCCGCCGTGGCGCACAACGGTTTTTCCACCACCACATTTTTACCCGCCCTTAAAGCCTGAACAGCAAAATCGAAATGCGTCTGGTTCGGCGTGGTAATGACCACCAAATCGACATCGTCGGTAAGCAATTCCTCAAACGAACGCACGGTCTGCGCCTGCGGCAGGACTTCCTGTGCCTGATTGCCGCTGCGTTCAAACACGCGCACGACTTCAAACTGCGAATCCGCACGCCAAAACGGCAGATGGAACACCTGCGCCGACATGCCGAACCCCGCCAATCCGATTTTGATTTTCCGCATGACCAAACTCCTTTTCAGACGACCTCAAATTGCCGTATATCCGTTATAATACCGCACTTATTTCACACAGGCGGTCTGAAAACAAAGTTGAAACGGCCGCCGCCGTTTAAGGAAAACCATGAGAAAACCGCAACGCGGCTATGCCCGCCAAGACCGTGTCAAAGAACAAATCATGCGCGAACTGGCCGAGCTGGTCCGCACCGGCCTGAAAGACCCGCGCGCAGGCTTCATCACCATCAACGAAGTCGAAGTCACCCGCGATTACAGCCACGCGACTGTGTTCTACACCGTCCTCGACGACAGCACCCGCGACATCACCGAAGAAGCCTTGGAACACGCCAAAGGCCACCTGCGCAGCGAGCTGGCGAAACGCATCAAACTCTTCAAAACGCCCGAACTGCACTTTAAATACGACGAATCGCTCGAACGCGGCATGAGCATTTCCAGCCTCATCGACCAAGTAGCTGCCGAAAAACCGGTGGAAGATTAAAGGCAAAGGTCGTCTGAAAACGCCGCAATCAAAGCGCGAGTCTGTTTTCAGACGACCTTTCGCCATCATTTCCCTCCCACACATCCGCCACTTACCCTTCTCCATCACTATGACCGCCAAACCCGCCAAACGCCCCGTCAACGGCGTCCTCCTGCTCGACAAGCCTGAAGGACTTTCCAGCAACACCGCCCTGCAAAAAGCCCGCCGCCTCTACAACGCTGAAAAAGCGGGGCATACCGGCGTACTCGATCCTTTGGCGACCGGACTTTTGCCCGTCTGCTTCGGCGAAGCGACCAAGTTCGCCCAATACCTGCTGGATGCCGACAAAGCCTACACCGCCACCCTGAAACTCGGCAAAGCCAGCAGCACCGGCGATGCCGAAGGCGAAATCATCGCCACTGCCCGCGCCGACATTTCCTTAGCCGAATTTCAGAGGGCATGCCAAGCCCTGACGGGCAACATCCGCCAAGTGCCGCCGATGTTTTCCGCCCTCAAACACGAAGGCAAACCGCTGTACGAATACGCCCGCAAAGGCATCGTCATCGAACGCAAACCGCGCGACATCACCATTTACGCCATCGATATTACCGAGTTTGACGCACCCAAAGCCGTCATCGACGTACGTTGCAGCAAAGGCACCTACATCCGCACCCTCAGCGAAGACATCGCCAAACACATCGGCACGTTCGCCCACCTGACCGCCTTGCGTCGCACCGAAACCGCCGGTTTTACCATCCGCGAAAGCCATACGCTCGAAGCCTTGGCAGAATTAAACGAAACCGACCGCGACGCCCTGCTCCTGCCCTGCGACGTTTTAGTGCGGCACCTCCCAAAAATCGAACTGAACGACCGCGCCGTAACCATGCTCAAATGTGGCCAACGCCCGCAGTTTACCGAAGACATCTCCACCGACCGGCCCATCCGCGTTTACGACAGAAGCGGAACATTTATCGGCTTGGTGGAATACCAAAAAGAAATCGGCCGCCTCAAAGCCCTGCGGCTGATGAATACGGCGAAAGACTGAATGGTTTGATGATTAAGTGAAAATATAGGAAAGGTCGTCTGAAATATAGTTTTCAGACGACCTTTTCAGTTGAATTTCTTAAAATATTGGCAAATTTGAAACAACCGTTCTAACTCCATGAAAAAAGTCGTCTGAAAACCTGTCATTCCCGTTTTCAGACGACTTTTCGACTATTATCGCTATTGCCCTTGTTCCGTTTTCTTTTTGCGCGGACGGCGGCGGCGTTTCTTTTTTACACCTTCATTTCCCTGCGCACGAGCATGGTTTGTCGTCATTTCGTTGCGTAAACCCTCATCGGCATGCTGGAAACTGTTCCACCATTCGACCGTTTGGCGGTCAATCTCGCCCACTTCGCCGCGCAACACCAGAAAGTCGTAAGCAGCCCGGAAACGCTGCTGCGCGAGCAGGCGGTGCGGACGGGCGCCGCGCATCTGTTCGAATTGCGGTTGGAACTGCCAGATTTCCCGCATGGTCGCGGCAAAACGCTGCGGAACGCCCCAACCTTTTTCAACATCGCTCCGCAGGGATTCGATAGCGTCTGTCAGTGCAGGCGCAGGCTTTTGCCCCTGTGCCAGATTCTGTTGCCAGCGTCGGTTGACATCCGGCCACAGTACGGCAGCCAAGACGAAGCCGACTGAAACCGATTTCTCCTGACGCAGCCGCTCGTCAGTGTTTTTCAGTGCAAGCGAAATAATGCGGTTTTCAGCCTTTTTTGCCGATTTCAACGCAGTCAAAAGCGGATGGATATCGTCTGAAACACCCAAGCTGTTGAGCTTTTTCAAACATTCCCGCGCATGGCCGGAAAACAGCAGCTTCATGATTTCGTCAAACAGGCGGGCGACAGGTTCGTGTTTCAGATGACCTGCATACTCCGGAATCGGAGCGGCAGTGGATTCCTCCACCGAAAAACCAAGTTTGCCCGACAAGCGTACGGCGCGCAGGATACGGACAGGATCTTCACGATACCGCTCCGCAGCATCGCCTATCATAACCAGGCTTCTGGCGGCTATATCGTTGACGCCGTTATGGAAATCCAAAATTTCTTCGCGTATCGGATCGTAATACAACGCATTGCAGGTAAAGTCGCGGCGCATCGCGTCTTCTTCTATGCTGCCATAAGTGTTGTCTTTCATAATCCTGCCGTGCGCGTTTTGCTGCACCTTGCCGCCGCCGCGGAATGTCGTTACTTCTATGGTTTCCGGACCTGTCATGACATGGACGATTTGGAAACGCCTGCCGATGATGCGGCTGCGGCGGAAAATTTTTCTTACCTGCTCCGGCGTGGCATTGGTAGCGACATCGAAGTCTTTAGGCTCTACGCCCAACAACAAATCTCTGACCGCCCCACCTACGATGTAGGCTTTGAATCCTTTCTCTTGCAGACGTTTGACGGTTTTTTCCGCTGCGAAACTGATCATATCCGCGTTGATGCGGTACTCTTCAGCGGGGATGATTTCCTTGCGAACCTCGGTTTGTCTGCTCTGTCTGCCGGACAAAACTTTGTTCAGCCATTTTTTCAACATAGTCCTGATACTCTTTCTTGTTATTCTTCTGCCTGCAACCGGAAGCCTCCGTTGCGTGCGGGGCGTCATTATACCTTAAGTTGTGCAAACCTATGTCGTCTGAAGCCTCGCAGCCTCCGGCTGGCAGGCGCAGCGGTTTTAAATTACAATGAACCAAACTTATCCTTCCTGTACGATGATGAAAAAAACCAACGTATTATCCTTATTCCTCGTTCTTGCCGCGACCGCCTGTTCAGACGGGTCTTCCGACAGCGTTACCGACAAATTCAAAAGCGAATTCCGCAAAGGTTTTGTAGAAGGCGCAACAGAGCAATGCGTCGCCAAAGTACCGAAAACAAGCCTGCTTTCGGAAGAAACCGTACTTCAAGTCTGCACCTGCACTGCCGAAAAGATGGCAGACCGCATTTCGGTGGAAGATATGTCTGCCATCCTGTCGGGCAATATCAGTGAAAACGTCAAAGAACAAATCAAACAGAGCACCACGGACTGTTTGAAAGAAACTGTCGGATTGGACGGCAAGCGCGCCGCTTCAGACAGCAAATAAACACTCCCTCCTTCTTCAAACCTCGTCTGAATCTTTTTCGGACGTTTTTCAAAATCATTCAAGAAATCGAGTTTGACATGACCACATTCGCGCAATTCCTTCCGGAACATTTACAGCAAAACGCCCTGCCCGAACAATTAGGCAGCGTATTCGAATCCGTCATCTCCGCCTGTAGCGAAATCAGCGGAAAAGTCCGCCTGGGTGCGCTTTCAGGCGTTTTGGGCATGGCAGGTACGGGCAACATCCAAGGTGAAGACCAAAAGAAACTCGACGTTATCGCCAACGATATTCTCATCCGTATCTTAAAAGACAATCCGTCTGTTGCCGGTTTGGCAAGCGAAGAGGAAGACACTTTTGTCGCCGCCCATCCTGACGGACGCTATTTGGTTTTATTCGACCCGCTGGACGGCTCGTCCAACATTGATGTCAACATCTCCGTCGGCACGATTTTTTCCATTTTGGAGAAACCCGAAGGCGATTTGGAAACGGCGTCATTTTTGCAAAAAGGCCGAGATCAAGTTGCCGCAGGTTATGTTTTATACGGCCCGCAAACCCAACTGGTCTTGACCGTCGGACACGGTGTTTCCGTCTTTACTTTGGACGAGGACGGCAATTTTGTGATGACCAAAGAAAATCCGCGCGTTCCTGAAACCACCAAAGAATTTGCCATCAATATGTCCAACCGCCGCCATTGGCTGCCGCCCGTCCAACGCTATATCGACGAACTGCTGGCAGGTGAAACCGACAGTCGCGGTAAAAACTACAATATGCGCTGGGTTGCCAGCATGGTTGCCGAAATCCACCGCATCCTGATGCGCGGCGGCGTGTTCATGTATCCTCAAGACAAACGCGATCTCTCCAAACCGGGAAAACTGCGCCTGATGTACGAAGCCAACCCGATGAGCCTGATTTTGGAACAGGCAGGCGGAGCGGCTTTCGACGGACAAATCGACATGCTGGATGTCGAGCCGGTCGGATTGCACCAACGCGTCGCCGTCTTCATGGGCAGCAAAGAAGAAGTGGACTGTATCCGCAAACTTCATCAAGCCTGATAGGTGTAAAAATTAAATGTAAAAAGGTCGTCTGAAATTACCGTGTATGTTTCAGACGACCTTTTCCCAACATTCTGAAAATCAGGATAAGCGGGAAAAACACCTCCTTACCTTCTTCCGATTATCCATGCTTTATGTGAATTGCGCTGTGGATATATCAAATTAATGATTGATATAAAGGAAGAAAATATGATTGATTAAAAAACAGGCAGATAAAACTCCTAAAAAACAAGCAGAATTTGTCAAGCCTTTGCTAACCGCCGAACAGAATTTTTTGCCCCCGTTTTTCAAACGCGTTACACTTTCTCCTCGTCTGTTTTCAGACGACGTTTCACTCCAACCGTGCCGCTGCCGTCATTGCGCCGACAGTCAGGCAGTCAGCGTCATTGCGCCGCTGTAAACACGAAAGAACACACTATGACCATCTCTCCCGTCGCCTTGCGCCGTAAGATCGAGCGCAAGCCGCATCCAACCGCGCGTTATTGGAAAAAATGCGATGTCGAAGCCCTGTTCAGACTTCCCTTCCTCGACCTCGTTTACCAAGCCGCTGAAATCCACCGTCAGAATTTCAACCCGCGCGAAATCCAGCTTTCCACCCTGTTGTCCATCAAAACCGGCGGCTGCCCCGAAGACTGCGCCTACTGCCCGCAATCGGCGCACCACAACACCAATCTGGGCAAAGAACAGATGATGGATGTGGACGAAATCGTTGAAAAAGCCAAAATCGCCAAATCGCGCGGCGCAAGCCGTTTCTGCATGGGCGCGGCATGGCGCGGCCCCAAACCCAAAGACGTGGAGACGGTTTCCGCAATCATCAAAGCCGTCAAAGGATTGGGCATGGAAACCTGTGGCACGTTTGGTATGCTCGAAGACGGCATGGCGGAAGACTTCAAAAAAGCAGGTTTGGATTACTACAACCACAATCTCGACACCGACCCCGAGCGCTACAACGACATCATCCATACCCGCAAACACGAAGACCGCATGGATACCTTGGGCAAAGTCCGCAACGCCGGTTTGAAAGTCTGCTGCGGCGGTATCGTCGGCATGAACGAAACCCGTGCCGAGCGTGCCGGACTGATTGCCAGCCTCGCCAATCTCGATCCGCAGCCCGAAAGCGTGCCGATTAACCAGTTGGTTAAAGTGGAAGGCACTCCGCTTGCCGATGCCGAAGATTTGGACTGGACGGAGTTTGTCCGCACCATCGCCGTAGCACGGATTACCATGCCCGAGAGCTACGTCCGCCTGTCGGCAGGGCGCAGTAATATGCCCGAATCCATGCAGGCAATGTGTTTCATGGCGGGCGCGAACTCGATTTTCTACGGCGACAAGCTCTTAACCACCGAAAACCCTGACGAAGACGGCGACCGCCTGCTGATGGAAAAACTGAATTTGTATCCGCTGCGGTTTGAGTTGGAAGAAGAATACGAAGCGGCACAGCAGGAAAACGAAACGCCGAAAATCAAAGTGGATTATTAATCCTTCCACAAAAACACAAGGTCGTCTGAAAACGGGCTTCAACGTTTGATTTCGTTGAAACAGATTTTCAGACGACCTTTTTTTGCAAAGATGGAATAAGATTCAGGCATTATGCCATCTTGTTTGTCTACCATCTATTCCATTATAATTCGCCCTTGAAAAAACCTTCGTTTTTCTGTGGAATCACTCTCTAAAAAAGAGCAAATTCTTCCTAGATTCCCGAAAAACAATACAAAGGTCGTCTGAAAGCATCGTTCAATGAAGCTATGTTTTCAGACGACCTTTTTGAACACGCAGACAGGCAGATTCAAACAAAAACATTACCGTCTCCTGCCATTCCATCCACACATCCAACACACACCGCATCATGTACCGTCTTACCGCCTATCCCATCTCCCCGAAACAGGCCACCTTCATCGGCCTTTTTGCCGTCTGTTTTTGGAGTTCCGTTATCGGGTTAATCCGTACCTTGAGCCTGCACATGGGGGCGGTAGGCGGCGCAGCAGTCATGTACAGCCTTGCCACGGTATTGCTGCTGCTGATTTTCGGCAAACCCGATTTGCGCCGCTTCAGCCGGAATTACCTTTTTTGGGCAGGTATCTTTTTTGTCGGCTGCGAACTGTGTCTGTCCCTTTCCATCGGATATGCGGACAACGCCAGACAAACCGTCGAAATCGGCATGGTCAATTATTTATGGCCGACTTTTACCATCATCGGCGCGGTCTGGTTCAACAAACAGCCGGCAAAATGGTGGATTGCCATAGGCTTTGCACTATCCTTCATCGGCATCGCCATCGTCTTGGGCGGGGAAGGCGGATTGTCCCCCGCCCATATTTACCGCAATGTCCTCGCCAATCCCGCAGGCTATATCATGGCGCTCTTGGACGCGCTGTTTTGGGCGGCATATTGCACACTGACCGCGCGGGTTAAGGCGCAGGGTAATGCCGTCGGCTTTTTCTTTTTCCTCGTTTCCTGCGTCCTGTGGGCAAAATATTTTGCAGGCAGCTACGGCAGCCTCAATTTCGATACTGAATCAGTCTTATACGCACTTGCTGCCGCATCCTGTATGGGTTTGGGCTATGCAGTGTGGAATATCGGCATCTCGCGCGGCAATATGACCGTTTTGGCAGGCGCATCTTATTTTATTCCCGTTTTCTCCGCCCTGATTTCATCCTTCCTGCTCGACGCACCGCTTCCTACGGAATTTTGGCAAGGTGCGGCGATGGTATGCATCGGATCCGCCGTGTGCTGGTTGGCAACAAAAAAGAAAGCATAACTCTACCTCTAAATCAGAGAAATAAGATTTTCGATTGAGACATATACAACGCGACCGTACTTGACCGTGTCGCATCTCAACACAACGTCGTCTGAAAACAGGCATGGCAGATTTTGCTCAAGCCGGTTTTCAGACGACGTTTTTCTCATCAAAGTACCAACTTATCTTTTGGGCGACAGTTTATCGACCAGACCGCCGTCAGCGAAGAATTTCTTCATGATTTTATCCCATGTACCGAATTTTTCGTTGGGACTGAAGGTTTCGATTTCGGGGAAATCTGCTTTATGTGCGGCAAAGACTTCGGCATTGCGCGGGCGAAGGTAGAGTTTGGCGGCAAGCTCCTGCGCGGGTTTGCTCCATAGATATTCCAAATATTCTTTGGCGGCTTCCTGAGTACCTTTCTTGTCGGCAACACTGTCCACAACGGCAACAGGGGTTTCAGACAGAATGGTATAGCGCGGATAAACGATTTCAAACTGATCTTGGGTCAGTTTTTTGCTGACGTGATTCGCCTCGTTTTCAAAGGTAACCAAAACGTCGCCGATATTGCGCTGACTGAACGTTGTCGTGGCAGCACGTCCGCCGTTTTCAAACACAGGCGTATTTTTCAGGACGGACGCGGCAAATTCCTGCGCTTTGGCTTCATCACCGTTATTGGCTTTCAAACCGTAACCGTATGCCCCAAGGAAAGCATAGCGGCCGTTACCCGTCGTTTTCGGATTAGCGAGTACGATTTTGATACCGTCTTTCGCTAAGTCGCTCCAGTCTTTGATTTGTTTGGGATTACCTTTACGAACCAGAAAAACGGTTACGCTGGTATAAGGAACAGCGTTATCGGGCAGACGTTTTGCCCAATCGGGTTTAATCAGCCCTTTTTGTTCTAATAATTGGATGTCGGAAGTCTGGTTCATGGTAACGACATCTGCCGCCAGCCCGTTGGCAACAGACAATGCCTGTTTGCTGGAACCGCCGTGCGACTGTTGGATGTCTATGTCTGCGCCCTTGTGTTTACTTTGATATTCCCTGACAAACAATGGGTTGTATTCTTTATAAAAATCTCGTGCCACATCATAAGAAACATTCAATAGTTTCACACCTTTGCCGTCTGCCGCAGGTAAAGACGGTGAAGCGGTGTTTTGTTCGGATTGCGGCGAGCATGCTACTAGAATGGCAGCAGCGAAAAGGGCGGTTGTGCGGACAGTCATTTTGTTCTCCGGATATTTGACGGGCACACTTTATACCGACGTTTCAGACGATGGAAATAATGTTTGCTTTCAGGTTTAGCGGTTTTGGTTATATAGTGGATTAAATTTAAATCAGGACAAGGCGACGAAGCT
>NZ_AEPF01000077.1 GCF_000193735.1 Neisseria sicca 4320 | reverse complement strand
CCTGACCCGTTAAAGTCATAAAGAATGTTTGGCTTCATCCCCGCAATATCATGGGTATCTCTTGGTTCGGATATCTCCCCTTTCCATTCAAAACACAATGTCGCCGATCGGTTTCCAAGCTCATGTACCGGGACTTCGCCAAACGTACCCAAAAAATTCATCCCACCATCGTACTCCGTAATTTTAAATGGAGTATCAAACCTGCGGTTTGCTATCAACATATCAAACAAGCGATCAATGTGTTCACGCCTTAGTAAGAGCATTAGTTTTCCTTATGTGTTATTTTCCATCCCTGCCCACGTCAAACACCACTCAAAATCGACAAAGGCAGATATTTTGTCTAAATAGCTCCAGTTTAAGAGCTGTCAGCTACTAGATTGAATAGTACTAATTTTTCATAAATAAAAAAGCCCGCCGTAGGGGGCAAGAGAAAAATAGGCGTGGCAATTTTGCAGGCTGTCGAAGGTGCCGAAAAAGTTGCCTAAGTCTGTTTTTCTCTTGGGGTCGTGGGGACGTTTCTGCCGAACCTTGAGAGGCGGTAACGGGGCTGCGGCGGGCATTTTTTCCGTTCAGTTTCCTTCGGCATATAGAGGTCGTCTGAAATCGCTGTTTCAGACGACCTCTATATCTTAGTCATTGTAAATAATCTGCTCTACCGTCCACCATGTATGCGGGTAATTAGCCTTAAAATCTTCAATTTCCCATTGGATATTTTTATCGTCAACCCATGCATCATAGATAAATTTTTTGTCAGAACCTATAAAATGTGTTGCCCTTATGCAACCTTTTCTAATGCTCACTTCAATTTCAGAAACATTATCCAACATCAAAAACTTAATTAGGGCTTCGGTATCCAGTCGCGTTTCAGCGGGAATTTTACCTTTAAGGCATTCAGAAAACATTTTGTCATACGTTTCACGCGGCAATAATGCAAATGTTTCCGTCATCGTGCCTACGCTATAATCATGACAGATATCCTTCAACAAATCATAGGTCAAATCTGAACTGCCTTTTAACGCAGTTGCAAAAAGTTCGACACAATCGTCAGTCGTCAAGCCGTCATTCAGTGAATCCATATGCCGCCACATCCGCATAAAAATTTCTCGGATTTCCTTCGGGCTTAACGCCGAAATTTCATTTAAAATTCTATCTATCATATTTAATTCTTTCACATCCTGAATCATCACTCTTCTGCCTTTCTTCAAAACAAAACCAACTGTTCTTCCAATGTCAATAAGGGGGCGGTTATCTTCGTTTCGTCTTGGCTGTGCTGTTTTGCGTCGAAAGCGGCTATTTTGTCGGCTTCAATTTCAGCTCTCATATCGTCTTCAAAACCGCCACGCAACCAATGCACCGTCCGCCATGCCGTATGAAATTCGTTTTTTATACTGTCTCCATGTATGATTTTTGCGGGAATACCGTAAAAATGACATTGCACAAAACACATCCACACACACAAAACATCTATATCCACCGCAACCGTCGCCATATGCAAAGTCGGAACTTTTCCGCTATCGGCGATATGTTCCGCAAAGGCAAGCAGATTCGCACCGCTGCCGCAACATGGTTCAAGTAAGGAAACGAATCGTTGTTTATCCAGTTTCTCCGCCGCATCGATTCCCGTAAGTCTTGCCATCACTCTTGATACAGCCATCGGCGTAAAATACTGCCCGTTACGCTCGTTTGACGCTCCCAAGTCCATATAAAGCTCACCCAAAAAATCTTCGTAGCTTCCGACGTTCACCGCTCTAATGCAGCCCGAAGCCAAAACGCCCAACAGCTCAGGAAAAATTTTAAAAGCCTCTTCTTTATATTCTCGTCGGATAGTGTGGTATCGCTCCTCGCGTTTTTCCCAATCATCATCCCGCATATAACTATTAAAAATCGCAAGGGCTGCCAGCTCCACGAAATCACGAAAAACATCAGACGGTTTATATGTCGCACCGAATGAATAAATAAGTTTTTTCAGCTCTTTAACCGTGTTATCCATTTTTTGCTCCCGAAGGTTTCAGACGACCTTTGCCGCCCGAAACCGTTTAGCCATTACCACCAACTGTCATAGAAAACTGCCCGCCCCTCAGCTATCGCTAACCGCGCATTCGCTATAAAGGTTTTGGTTTCTGTAATGTCTTCGGGATAAATTTGCGAATCTCCAAAGAAAAAGCCCGGCGTGTGTTCTAGTTTTTCATCATTTAAATCAGCTTCCAGCCGTTCCAAATCTTCAAGTTCTAGGCGTACAATGCAACAATTAAATACATCAGCTTTGCCGCCTTTTTGCCGATATAGTTTTTCGATCCAGCCATGCAGATGGTTAAATTTCCGCCAGTACGCAAATTGATTCAGTTCTGCTTCATCGCGTTCATCCTCACTCACATTCACATCGGTTTGACGGTCGCCGACAAACTCGGCATTCATGGTGTAGCCGTACATATCAAGTCCCATTTGATAATCCTTTCATAAATGTTCATTCATAAATAAACAACCATCGGGGGCAGCGGCCGCCGTGTTGTGATGTCGTAAAAAATTTCAAAGCGCAAAAAGTCCGGACTGGCTTTGTGCGGCTTTCATCTTTGTCCGGTGCGCCCTTTCGGCGTGGTGGAAAAGGTGGAAGCCGCACAAAGCCAGTCCGGACTTTTTGCGCTTTGAAATTTAGACATCAACCAACAACACGGCGGCCGCTGCCCCCGATGGTTGTTTCAAACCTTCAGCCGCTTTGCGGCGTTTCCGCCCTTTTGGGCGGAATCAGGGTGGTAAAACCACCCTGTTTTTGGCACTCGTTGCCTATCCTGCGTT
>NZ_AEPF01000078.1 GCF_000193735.1 Neisseria sicca 4320 | reverse complement strand
GCATTCCCCGAATTGCAGTAACCTTTCCAACACCTTCACCACCCAAATACAAGCCTTGCGGCTTGTTGCCCTCTCTCTAGCTCTCTCCCACGGGAGAGAGGACGGGTGGCTATTGGGATGAAGGGTTCTGCAAAGAAATCAGATCGTGCAGGCTGCTTTTTGTTTTTCAGACGACCTTTATAAACGCTCAATTCAGGCAGCTTTACACTATTATTTTCAATAATCCAATCAAAATCAGCCATCTGCTACCGTGCAGGCTGCTTTTCCAATTCTTGCAACACGCGCAGGATTTCTGCCAGTACATCGTTTGTCTGCTGCAAAATTTCGTGGTTCCAAAAACGCAGCACGGTAAAGCCCAAGCTGTTGAGATATGCCGTCCGCGCGTGGTCGTATGCGGCTTGTTCTGTATGCTGCCCGCCGTCTGCTTCGACAATCAGCTTGGGCGTTATGCACATAAAATCAACAATATAATTTCCTATCGGCTGCTGGCGACGGAATTTATAGCCGTTCAGACGGCCTGCCCGCAGGTGCTGCCACAATTTTGCTTCCGCCTCGCTCATTTCTTGACGCATGGCTTTGGCGCGTTGATGCAGGGCGGGGTTGTCGGCAGTCAATAGTTTTTCGGGCGGGTTCATTTTTGTTATTGGGTTGCTGTTTGTGCAAGCCTTGCTGCCCTCTCCCTAGCCCTCTCCCACGGGAGAGGGGATGGGGTTGCTGATTGAATTAAATGTTGCGGCAAGACAATCTTTTTTCAGACGACCTTTTACGTTTTTATTTTGCACATGCCGTTTGAAAACTTCCTTAAAAGCTGGTGATAAAGGTAATCAAGCCCAAAATGATACCGGGGGCGTTTGCCAGCATAACGGGGTAGTCGCGTTTTTCTTTCAAAAAGCCGTAGGCAACCCATAATGTGCAGTTGATGGCGGCAACAAGGGGTTGCAACGGCGAGCCGGGGTTGCCAGCCAGGTTGTTTTGGATTTGCGGTATATAGGAAACGTACATCCCTACGGCGGTCAGAGTGGCGACGACGGAGAGGATGCGCATTTGTTTTTCAGTCATGCTTTTCTTTTCTGATTTGGGATTTGGTTTTTCAGACGACGTTATTATGTTGAGGGGTCGTCTGAATTTTTGTTTTTTATATTTTGATTTTTATCGGGTTTCAGACGACCTTTGTTGAGTTGAGAGGTCGTCTGAAAAGGCGGCTTATTATTTTGCCGCTTTCATATTGTCAATGAATTTGTCAAACAGATAGCCGACATCTTGCGGACCGGGGCTCGCTTCGGGGTGGCCTTGGAAGCAGAACACGGGTTTGTCGGTCAGTTCGATGCCTTGCAAGGTGCTGTCGAACAAGGATTTGTGGGTAATTCTTGCGTTGGCGGGCAGGGTGTCGGCATCGACGGCGAAGCCGTGGTTTTGGCTGGTGATGACGACTTTGCCGCTGTCCAAGTCTTGCACGGGGTGGTTCGCGCCGTGGTGGCTGAAGTGCATTTTCAGGGTTTTTGCGCCGATGGCGAGGCTGATAAGCTGGTGTCCCAAGCAGATGCCGAAGATGGGTTTGCCGCTTGCCATCAGTTTTTGCACGGCTTCGATGGCGTAGGTGCAAGGCTCGGGGTCGCCGGGGCCGTTGGAGAGGAACACGCCGTCGGGGTTGAGCGCCAACACATCTTCCGCGCTGGTTTGGGCGGGGACGACGGTCAGGCGGCAGCCGCGTGCGGCAAGCATACGCAGGATGTTGGTTTTCACGCCGAAATCGTAGGCGACGACGTGGAACGGTTGTTCGGCAGGGGTAACGAAACCTTTGCCCAACGCCCATTCGCCTTCGGTCCATTCGTAGGCTTCTTTGCAGGAAACTTCTTTTGCCAAATCTTTGCCGACCATGCTGCCGAACGCGGCGATGAGTTCTTGCGCTTTTTCAACCGTAGCGTCTGCGCCGGTCAGAATCGCGCCGCCTTGTGCACCTTTTTCGCGCAGCAGCGTGGTCAGGCGGCGGGTGTCGATGTCGGCGATGGCGACGGTTTTGTTGCGCACCAGATAGTCGTGCAGGCTTTCGGAGGCGCGGAAGTTGCTGTGCAGCAACGGCAGGTCGCGGATAATCAAGCCTGCGGCATAAACGCTGCGGCTTTCTTCATCTTCGGCGTTGGCGCCGGTGTTGCCGATGTGGGGGTAGGTGAGGGTAACGATTTGTTTGCAGTAGGACGGGTCGGTCAGGATTTCCTGATAGCCGGTCATGGAAGTGTTGAACACGACTTCGCCGGAAGTCGAACCTTCGTAACCGATTGATGTGCCGTGAAATACGCTGCCGTCAGCGAGAACGAGAAGAGCCGGAGTGGTCATGATGGAATCCTGTTGCCTGATGATGGTCGGTTTGCAGAAACGGGCAGGGGTCGTCTGAAAATTGTTTACAAAAAAGACCGCCTGAGAAAATATCGGCTAAAAAAAAACACGCCCCGCAGCCTTGATTTTGCTGCGTAACGTGCTTTTTCAGGCATAGCTGCCTATGCCGTAGAAGCAATGCATTCTACGTCAAAAAGCCGCATCGTTCAAGTTGTATCCCAAGATAGTTTCTACCTTAATAATCATGCGGTCTGTTTCATTTTCACCATTTGTCCCCTGTATCAGACAAAAAAATATTCGGAACTGCACATAAATGACATTGTAAATGTTAGAATCGCATTCCGAGAAAATAAAAACAACGTCATCATCCGTCAACCGACGATTTATGAAAAAAGAACGCATTATGAAAAACAACCTTTCACGTTTCCCCGGTACCGTCCGTCCGATGATTTACAGCATCGCCTCCGCGCTCGCCCTTATGGGGGCAGCATCGCAAGCGCAAGCCCAATTTGCCAAAACCCCGCTTTATTTGCAAAACGAGTCTCAGATTACCGAACAGCCGAAAATTAAACATAACATCATGTTTTTTATTGATAACTCTGGGAGTATGGGTCGCAATGCGATTACAGGGGGAGGGAACCCTCCTGGGCAAGAATCAAGGATGGATGTAACGAAAAAAGCATTGAATCAGGTTCTTGACAAGTATCAGGATAAATTTAACTGGGGTTTGCAGGCCTTGGTAAATACAGAGAATAATTTTAGCAATCCTGATCCTACAAAACATACTAAAAAGAATTATACGAATAGCGAAGAAACATTTAATACCTCATGGGAGCAAATGAAAACTTTGGTAGATAACATGAGCCCCTCTGGTTATACGCCTGCTACCCGTAGGTATTACGAAGTAGTTGCATCCGCTGTTATGCCGAATATCAAATACCGCTGTCAGAAATCCTATGTTGTGATGATGTCTGACGGTGATGCCAACTTCTCTTGTAATCATGATAGGACAAGTTTTCATTATCGTTTTAACTATGATGGGAATAACGGTCGGAGAAACTCAAGCTATCCAAGTGCATACCTCAACTACGAGGCAGATCTTTATCGGACGGAACCGTTTATTACTGCTTACAAATATTTTGGCCAGTCTCCGATGAGAGATTTCAGCATTTACGACTTGGCTGATACATGTAGAGATAAGAGGGAAAATGTACACTATTCGAAATTCTGGGATACTGCCAACAGATACAGAGGGGTCGAGGGCGGTATGGCATTTTTTAGCCGCAAGCTTGATGTCAAAGACATTAAAACTGCTGCCGTAGACCGTGTTGATGCTGCTGGGGTGAGCTGGGATGGCGATCCAAATATTGACCCTAAGGGCGTGGATTACAGTAAACAAACGGTACAAACCTTCACTGTTGGTTTTGGTAACGGCATTTCTCCGGCTGGTGAGCAATACCTCATAAGGGGTGCAAGTCGTGATGGCTGGTATTTTAACGCTGCGAAACCTGATGATTTATATAAGGCCTTTGAGAAAATTATCAGTCAGATCAGTGATGATAGTGCAAGCATTCCTTTTGAAGGTGAGGGTGGTACTGCGCCTGCAACTTCCAGCAGTGGTATTCCTGATCTGGCAGCAACCATTAAACTGAATACTGGATCTTGGAGTAGCCAGATTTTATTCAATAAATTGAATGATAGTGATGGTAGAAGAGAAGGTATGGTGACACAGCCTTCTTTCGGTCACCGTAAAACGTTGATTAACACGGGTTCTAATACATACTCTATTGATGACATTCCTGCTGATAAAGTCAACAATGCCTATTTTGGCATTGAGAGTACTAATGGTGACGAATGGAAAAAATTGCTCAATTGGACAGGCAGGGTCGGTAGCGATGACAGTGCATATAGTCCTTACCGTGTCCGTAAGGCCGGAGAGCGTGATTTGGGCGATATTTTGGATGGATCCGTTGCTGCAGTCGGTAATCAGGAGCATGGTCGCCGCAAATATTTGGTTGCCGCAGCCAATGACGGTATGGTGCATATTTTCCAAAGTACGGATGGTAACCATCCTTATGATTTGAAAGTCAGCTATCTTCCTTCTGCAATGGAGCGCGAAAACGATGCGTCAGGTAACCCGATTACGCTTGCCAAAGTATTGAAAGACATTGCACATGCGGATTACGGAAAATCCATTGAAAACCATAAATATGGTGTAAACGGCGGTTTTACCCTGCGTCAGACTCCTGTTGCAGAACAAGGCGGTAAGTTTCAGCAACGTGTCTTTATGTTTGGTGCAATGGGACAAGGCGGACGTGGTGCATACGCTCTCAATATAGGCGGTAAAGAAGATCAAACCACCAATACCGGTTTGGATGCGGCTGCTTTGAGCGATAAAGTTCCTTTGTTTGAAACTGCCAAAGGGAAAGACAATAATTTGGGCTTTACTATCGGTACGCCGCAAATCGGTCGCGTTTCCATCAAACGTGAAACTGATGGTAGTGCCAAACTGGAGGAAAACATTCGTTATGCGGGCTTCCTTGCCAGTGGCTACGCAGCTGAAGAAAAAGATGCAGCAACCAACGAGACTGCGTTATATGTTTACGAAATGCTTGGTAAAGAAGTCGGCACAGGCAAGAAACGCGGAGATGATGCCGGTAAGGCTGGCAATTTGTTAACGAAAATTAAAGTTGATGGCGGTGTAGGCGGGCTGTCTACACCGACGTTGCTTGATACCGATTTTGACGGGGTTGTCGATTTTGCCTTTGCAGGCGACAGAGGGGGTAATATGTACCGCTTCGACCTGCGTGGTGAAACACCGGATAAATGGACTCCAGTCAAAATTTTTACAGGGTCACCCACTAAGCCAATTACTTCAGCCCCTGCTGTTTCGCGCCGAAGTGCGAATAAATATGTTGTAATTTTCGGTACGGGTAGTGAAATTTATCAAAATGATTTAGGTGATAAGAATATACAATCTATTTATGGTATTTATGAAGATTTTACACCCAGTGAGAAAGATTCGGCACAGAGCAAGGATGTAACCCCTGCTTCTGAAAGTGATTTGCAGCAACAGGAGATTCTTAAAGATAAAGAGGGGCAAGAGGGCTATGTTTACCTGAGCAACCATCAGGTTGCGGACACTCAAAAAGGTTGGAAAATTGACTTGCGCGAAGGTGAGCGTGTTTCACTTAAGCCGACCATGATTCTGCGTACTGCCATCGTTACAATACGCAAGTACACTTCCGATGTTGGTAAGACCATCGGCAAGGAAGAAGCGGAAAAAGACTTGTGTCTGCCTGTCAGCAACAATAAGTCAACGGTAACCAGCACTACCTTCCTCGGTATCAATGCTGATAACGGCGGTGCACTCAATAGCCGTAGTGCACGCTTTACGCCTTTTATTCGTGATGATGGTGGTTTCGGTACGCAATACGCCAACGGTTTGACTCGAGAAGGTATTGTCAGCTTCACCTTTATCGATCCGAACAAGCGTACGGACGATCCCGTTACCGCCGATGGTGACAGCGGTGGAACCGGTACGGATAAAGAGCTTGGGTTGGGTTCTGGTACGCCTAACAACAAATGCTTCTCAGGTAAAGAGGGAGACCAGCGTAGCTTGCTCTTGAATAAAGGTGAATCACTGGAAGTGAAAGGCCGTATCTGTGGTCTGCAACGTATCAGCTGGCGCGAGCTGTTTTTCTGATTGGTTTAGTTAAACGTCGCATCCGATAGAAAGGTCGTTTGAAAACTTGGAAACAGGTTTTCAGACGACCTTTCCTTTTTCTTTTGCATGGCTCTTTTAGTTATTCATTGAATTTTGAGCGATCAGTAAACTGGGGCTTTTGCGCGGGTAAGTCCCACGCTAAATTTCATAATAAATATTGCGGCGCAACATTGGTCGTCAGGCCAAGCTTATTTTTTGCTGCTATCGAATACAGTTGGCCGAGATGTATTGGACACGGGAGTCTGATTGATAAAAAGAAAGGTCGTCTGAAACCTTAAAACAGGTTTCAGACGACCTTTTGATATGCTTGATTCGATTAACCCGGTTTGCCATCCGCACGCGGACGGATGAGCCAAGGGATGTATTTCCATGCGTAAAGCAGCAACGCCAGCGCAAAGAGGACCGAGGAGGTACGGATACTGTGTACATAACCGTTGCCGCTGACGAAGGTGGCAATGATGCGGATAACCGTGGAAGCAATCATCAGCCAAAAGGCGACGGGTACGGATTTGGGCGACGGGTAGATAGAGTTGCCGGTATGCCCGAGCGCGGTGCGCGCCATCATCCCTAAGGTCAAAACACCAATACCGCCGACGCCGATAAGGTGTACGCCGAGGTTGAGGAATGAGGCGTGGAAGTAAGAAACGCCGACGGCAATCAGTCCCAAGCCTGTGAACAAATAGCCTGCGAACAAAATCCACAGCATCGGTTCTTTCAAAACGGCTTTATACCACCAGCGGTAAACCTGTACGGTAAAAATCACGCCCGCTGCAAAGGCAAAAGCAGATGAAAGCCAAGGCAGGGCATGGTGCGCCATCAGCATGGCGGTCAACATAGGCAACCAAAGGGATGCGTGTGCCACCCATGCCGGGCTGAGGATTTGCGGAACATTCAGGCGTTTGGAGGTAAAGAAGGAAATGATCCGCATACCGATAAGGCCGATAAAGCCCGCGACCATAATCAAACCGGACTGCAACCCGCTGAGAAGTGCGGCTGCGTTTCCAGCATGCAATTGGAAGTGGAATGCGGCGTGTGTTCCGCCCAAGACGAAGATGGCGAATACGGCGACGTAGTTTCGTTTGTTCTTAGACCGGATAACGGGCAATGCCATGCACACTGCACCATACCAGAAAAACAGTGTGCCCAGTATGCCGCTTGCGGTTGCGCCCCAACCCGGAATGAAAACTGCAATCCTTGCCGCCAACCAAAATGCGGTCAATCCGACCAAAACGCCGCCGCGTGTAGGCGGCTGCCCCGTCCATGTGGCAACGGCGGTCAACAAAAAGGCGATGACGACAAGTCCGGCATAGCCCCAAATCATTTCATGGGCGTGCCAGTAAAAGCCGCGCAACTCGCCCGTACCCGTGTAGCCGAAGCCCCAAAGCAGGATGGACAGTGCGCCGTATAGTGCCGCCAGCGAGTAGAACGGGCGGAATGCCATTGCCCAAACAGGGTGTTTGAAAAAGGCGGTCATGGTAGTTCCTTGGTTTGTATTTGGAATGGTTTATTTTGAATTTGAATGGATAGGAAGGGGTCGTCTGAAAAAGCTGACATCGCGTTTTTGACTTTTCAGACGACCTTTTTGTCAGATTCCTTCAGGCGGCGGCAGGAACGGCTCGACTGCGGGAAACAGTTCGCGTTCTTCAAAACGGGCATGGTCGCGCAGGGTAACGGCAAAATCCTTATTCCACTCTTCATTAAGATATTCAGGATTTGCCATCATGCCGCGCAATTTGGCGTGTTCCGCCTCGAAACGCTCACGCATCACAGAGGGGATATTTTGCCAATATGGAGCAAACATGACCTCTTCTTCGGCAAAATGCGGTTCTAATTCAAGGAAATGGGCTTCCAACTCTGTCTGATGGCTTTCAGCAGGCGTACGCAGAAGACGGACACAGAGCGAAAGGGCATGATGGTGTTCGCGGGAAAGTTCGATAAGTGCTGGATGGCGTTTTAACGGCTTCATAATATTTGATTATAATGATAATAAATTATCAATCTACACTGGATTAATTTAAATGTTTCAGATATTATGAAACTTAATCATATATAAAGTCAAACACATAACGGCGACAGTTCTCCACTATGGACACTGCCGCCGTTCCAAAAAATAATATATTCAAACAGAGAAAACCATGTATCTGACGCAACATACGGATTATGGTCTGCGGGTATTGATTTATGCGGCCGTAAACGACGATTCGTTAGTCAATATCGGAACCATTGCCGAAGCCTACAATATTTCCAAAAGTCATCTGATGAAAGTCGTTACCGCGCTTGTCAAAGGCGGATTTCTAACCAGTACAAGAGGGAAAGGAGGCGGACTGCGTCTTGCCGATACTCCCGACAAAATCAACGTTGGCGCAGTCGTGCGCCATCTCGAACCTATGCAGATTGTCGAATGCATGGGTGAAAACAACGAATGCCTGATTACGCCGTCCTGCCGTCTCGCCGGTATTTTGGGCGGAGCGATTAAGGCTTTCTTTGCACATTTGGACGGATTTACTTTGCAAGATTTGCTTAATAAGCCGACTTATGATTTGTTGTATGAACCGAAAATTGAAATCATTGCAGAAAAAGTGAACGGCAAAACAGCATGATTTAACCCGTCAAATAGAGTATGCGAAAGTTTTGATAGGGTCTGTAGGTTAGGTGGTAGTGGAAATTATCAGGCGTATTTTTGTAATCGTAATATGCTTGTATGGGTAAGTTTTATTTTCAGACGACCTATAAATAGGTAAACGAAATAGGTTTGTTTTTCCTGTTCTTGTCAGTTTCTTGTTGATGGGGCTGGAAATAAATCTGAATAAACCCTATGGCAATAATGTTTGTGCCATTTGTTTGACGGGGCGTTACCCCATTGTTGTTATTTTATCTGTACGTTATATTATAAATTTTGAACTTTTTCTGTTAACCGCATTCTAATGCAACCAAATGAGGCATTGTGTCCTCTTTTTCTTTTGTTTTGTTGTGATAATGAATAGCAATATCAAAATATTATGCCGTATGATATTAAGTTGAAGAAATATTCTCAGATGGATATTCACTTTAAAAACAAATGTAAAAATAGGTTGCAAACAAAAATTGTTGCTATTATCATGCGTCGATTATGAATAAAGAACGAATTTCAACTCCAGCAGTCGTCATCTCGGTGGTTTTAATCCACGCGGGTTTGGTCGCGTTGTTATGGCAAGCACACAAGCCGCCTTTGCCGGAAATGATGAATATTGAGTTTGTCGATTTGGCAGATTTGGGCGGTGATGGTGGCGGAGACGGTAGTCCTGAAGGCGAAGGTGCGCCGGCAGCTCCGGAAAAGACGCCTGAGCCTGAAAAACCAAAGCCAAGGCCGAAACCTAAGCCGGTTGAGCCTCCAAAGCCTGTTATCAAGCCGGTGGTGACGAAAAAAGAGGATGCTGATATCCAGCAGCCTAAAGAGAAGCCGAAGCCGGTTGAAAAACCGAAACCCGAACCTAAGCCGGAACCCAAACCTGAGCCTAAACCGGAGCCACGCCCAGAGCCTAAGCCTGAACCTAAAACAGAATCCAAACCTGCGCCTCAAGCCTCGGAATACACCGGTACTAAAACCGGTCCGAATACTGCGGAAAACGGAAAAGGCAGTGGAGAAGGTAAGGCCCTTCACGGTGAGGGTAAAGGAAGTGGTGGCGGTACGAAAGGTACCGGCAGCGGGCGCGGTGAAGGCAGTGGATCAGGCAGTGGCGGTGCCAAAGGTGAACATGGATCAGGTACCGGTAGCGGCGGAGGCGCCGGAGGCGGAGGTGGAAGCGGTGGTCCTCCTGCTATCGTAGATAAAGGTTTCCTCCCTACTCCGGCTTATCCGCCTCTCTCTCTAGAAAACGGAGAGGAAGGGACAGTGCATTTATCTATTCTTGTTCAACCCGGTGGTAAGGTTGTGAAAGTTACCGTAACTAAAAGTAGCGGATTCCAACGTTTAGATAATGCAGCAAGGAAGGCAGCGACTGCCGCCGGCAGCCGATACCCCACAAACCGTTTGACAGAATACCGAGGTAAAATTAATTTCCAACTTCAGTAAATGAACGCGAATTACCTGTATTTTGACAAAAAGAAATTTTTAATTTTATTTTTAATCTGGAAAAATTATGGATTTGAAATTAGTGTTTGAATCAGGCGATTTCGTCCTGATCAGTGTATTCGTACTGATGCTGTTGATGAGCATTGTTACTTGGTGTCTGATTATCCTGCGCACTATCAAACTGAAAAAAGCCAAAAGTGCCAATGCTGAAGTGAAAACGCAAATGCTGAATGCTTTTACGCTGTCGGAAGCGGTACAGAAAGTGAAGAGCATTGATTCACCAATGAGCCGTGTAGCGGACGAATCTTTGCGTGCTTACCAAAGCTATCGTCAAAGCAATGCGAAAACACTTACTACCGAGCTGCCTTTGAATGAATACCTTGTCATTCAAATCCGAAACAGCATGGAGCAAGCTATGCGCCAGTTTGACTACGGTATGACTGCTTTAGCGTCCATTGGTGCAACCGCTCCGTTTATCGGTTTGTTCGGTACGGTTTGGGGAATTTACCATGCTTTAATCAATATCGGTCAAAGTGGGCAAATGAGTATTGCTGCCGTTGCCGGTCCGATTGGTGAGGCGCTGGTATCCACTGCTGCCGGTTTGTTTGTCGCCATTCCTGCTGTTTTGGCGTACAACTTCCTCAATCGCGGTAAGAAAACCCTCTCTCAAGATATGGACGCTTTTGCACACGATTTGCACGTCCGCCTGTTGAATCAAAAGGACTAAATTATGGCATTCGGTTCAATGAATTCCGGCGATGACGCGCCGATGTCGGACATCAACGTTACGCCTTTGGTCGATGTGATGCTGGTGTTGTTGATTGTTTTCATGATCACCATGCCTGTATTGACCCACTCGATTCCTTTGGAATTGCCGACCGCTTCGGAAAAAGCGGCAAAGCAGAAGGAGAAACAGCCTAAAGACCCGCTGCGACTGACGATAGATGCCAACGGCAGCTACTATGTCGGTGGTGATTCTGCTACTAAAGTCGATATTGATACGGTGATTTCACGTTTGAAAACCGAGAAGCAGGAAAATGCGGATACCATCATAGCGATTGCGGCTGATAAAGCAGTCGAGTACGAATACGTCAACAAGGCGCTCGAAGCCGCGCGTGAAGCCGGTATCAGTAAAGTCGGCTTTGTAACTGAAACTAAGGCGCAATAGGATTATCAATATATGATAAAAGGTCGTCTGAAAGGCTAAAGACTTTTCAGACGACCTTTTTATAATGGGTTGCCACTCTTTGCCTTTGCTATAGTGGATTAACTTTAAACCAGTACGGCGTTGCCTCGCCTTGCCGTACTACCTGTACTGTCTGCGGCTTCGTCGCCTTGTCCTGATTTAAATTTAATCCACTATATCTTCCTCAACAAGGTAAGCATTGGGCAGGTGATAGGCTAGGGAAGTGATAAAGGTCGTCTGAATCACTATCAAGCGTTTTCAGACGACCTTTCGTGTTAAATACAACAGGAATAGTACGGATTTGCGTCCCGTCAATACGGAGAATACTACGACCGATTACAATGACTCGGAATTTTACGGATTTTCAATATTTAAGTTGTCGATTTCTTCTTGATACGTAGCGAACCATTCTCCGACGACTTGGTTGACTTCTTCTATGCCTTGCTTTTTAAGGCTGGAGAACAGCTGCACGCTGATGCGCTGACGGGTCATATAGGGTTTGAGCGATTTTTTGACTGCGCCCAAAGTTTTGATTTGATCGTTTTTCGAGAGTTTGTCGGCTTTCGACAACAAAATATGTACAGGGCGGCCGGTGATGTGGAAAAAGTCCAGCATCCGCAAATCCAGCTCTTTTAACGGGTGGCGCACATCCATAATCAACACCAAGCCGATGAGCTGACGTCGTTGTTGGAGATAGTCGCCCAAGAGTTTGACCCAATGCGTACGGATGGCTTCGGGAACTTGTGCATAGCCGTAGCCCGGTAAATCGACCATGAAGCTGCCGTTGCTCAATTCGAAGAAATTGATGTGTTGGGTTCGTCCCGGCGTTTTGGAAACATAGGCGAGCCGGACATGGTTGGTCAGGGTATTAATCGCACTGGATTTGCCTGCGTTACTCCGTCCGACAAATGCGATTTCTGCGGGCGTATCGGGCAGGTCTTTGAGATGGTTGACGGTGGTGAAGAATTTGGCGTTCTGAAAGAGGTTCATCCGTATTTCCTTGTTTCCTAGGATGGAGTGGCGGAATTTGCCGTATCCATGTTGCGAAACATGGTAGTAATTTAATGTAAATCTAGTATAGAATAGCACGTTTATAGAATTATCGGTTTTTATCGGGTAAAATTTATCCGGCGTTTTGAGTATAAAAAAGGCATTGTCGCGGTATGCAATGCTGTAATCAGGAGCACTCCATGAAACGATTGACTTTAGCGGCCTTGGTTTTGGCTGCCGGTGCGGCTGTCGCTGCCCCGAAAGCGGATATTGCAAAAGGCAAAGAAGTGGCTACTACCATTTGTGCGGCATGTCATGCGGCAGACGGTAACAGCGGTATTGCTGCATATCCTAAGCTTGCCGCACAACATACTGGCTATATCTACCGTCAAACCTTGGACATTAAAGAAGGCAAACGTACACACGGCTCTGCCGCTGTGATGAAACCTATGGTGATGAACCTGTCCGAACAAGACATCCTGAATGTGTCCGCATTCTATGCCAAACAGCAGCCTAAACCCGGCGAAGCCAACCCTAAACAAAATGATCCTGTTTTGGGCGGCAAAATCTACCGCGGCGGTTTGGTGGATAAAAAAATCCCTGCATGTATGTCCTGCCATGGTCCTAGCGGCGCAGGTATTCCGGGCGGCGGCACTGAAATCGTCGCTTATCCGCGCTTAGGCGGCCAACATATGGCTTATGTGGTCGATCAAATGAAGGCATATAAAACCGGACAACGCAAAAATGCGATTATGGAAGACATCGCCAAACGCATGACCGAAGAAGAGTTGAATTCAGTTGCCAACTTTATCCAAGGTCTGCATTGATTTCTGCCGGATTTGTACTGTTTGCCCGCTTTTGCGGCGAACATGAATATGAGGTCGTCTGAAAACTCCTGCTCTTCCGGGCTTGGTTGTTTTCAGACGACCTTGTGCGATGGTAGCTGCCGCTTTTAAGGCAATAAGTTTTTTCAAATGGCGGCTCTGGGCTTTTTACTCCATCATATCTGCCTGTCCGCGCCGTTTCCAATGTTTGGGTTCTTCCGAATCCTGACAGTCTTTGTATTCCTTATAGAATCAAACCGCTATGAGCAAATCCTCTTCATCCGTCCCTCTTATCCACAAACCTTGGTTCGCTTTTTTAAGCTCCATGCGTTTTGCCGTTGCCCTGCTCAGCCTTTTGGGCGTCGCTTCGGTTATCGGGACGGTGTTGCAGCAAAACCAGCCGCAGGTCAATTATGTCGTGAAATTCGGTCCGTTTTGGGCGCAGATTTTCAACTTTTTAGGCTTGTACGATGTCTATGCATCCGCTTGGTTTGTGGTCATCATGATGTTTTTGGTGATATCGACCAGCTTGTGCCTGATTCGCAATGTTCCGCCTTTCCTTCGTGAAATCAAATCATTCCGTGAAAACGCCAAAGAAAAATCATTGGCTGCGATGCGCCATTCGACCGTTTTGGAAGGCAAGATGTCGTCTGAAATCGCCCAGCGTTATCTCGAAGTACAAGGTTTCAGCTGCAAAACCGTAACACGCGAAGACGGGTCGGTTTTGGTTGCCGCCAAAAAAGGGGCGATGAACAAGTGGGGTTATATTTTTGCCCATGCCGCGCTGATTGTGATTTGTTTGGGTGGCTTGATAGACAGCAACCTGCTGCTGAAAATCGGCATGCTGACCGGACGCATCGTACCGGACAACCACTCCGTCTATGCCAAAGACTTCAAGCCTGAAAGTATTTTGGGCACATCAAACCTGTCGTTCCGCGGCAATGTGAACATTACCGAAGGGCAAAGTGCGGACGTGGTCTTCCTCAACGCTGACAACGGGATGCTGGTTCAGGATTTGCCGTTTGATGTAAAGCTGAAGAAGTTCCACATCGACTTTTACAATACCGGTATGCCGCGTGATTTTGCCAGCGATTTGGAAATTACCGACAAGGAAAGCGGCAAAAAATCCGAACACACCATCCGCGTCAACCATCCGCTGACGCTGCACGGCATTACCATCTATCAAGCGAGCTTTGCCGACGGCGGCTCCGATTTGAAATTTAAAGCATGGAATTTGGGCAACCCGAGCCGCGAGCCGTTGACACTCAAAGCGACGTCTATGCGCGAATTCCCGCTCGACATCGGCAATACTTCCTACAAGCTGGAGTTTGAGCAATTCACGTCGATGAACGTAGAAGACATGGGCAAGTCGTCTGAAAAAGAGCAAACCCTGCAATCAGCGATTAACGACGTGCGCGCCGTGTCCCAAGAGAACAAAAAATACACCAACATCGGTCCGTCCGTTGTTTACCGAATCCGCGACAAAGCGGGGCAGGCTGTCGAATATAAAAACTACATGCTGCCGGTTAAACAAGAACAGGATTATTTCTTCATTACCGGCACGCGCACAGGTCTGGAACAGCAATACCGTTGGCTGCGCATTCCTGCCGATAGAACATCCAAACCCGATACCTTCATGGCGATGCGCGAACTCTTGAAAGACGAAACCGCACGCAAAACCGTCATCCAAAACGCGACCTTGAACGCACCCGAAAATATCCGCGAGCAATTCACCCTTGCCGCCGAAAACACCTTGGGCATTTTTGCGAAAGGCGGCTATTTGGCGTTGGACGAATTTATCACCAAAAACATCCCCAAAGAGCAGCAGGAAAAAATGCAGGGATATTTTTACGAAATGCTGTTCGGCGTTATGAATGCCGTATTGGAAGAAACCATCCAAAAATACAAGCTGACCGAGTGGCCTCAAGACGAAGCGCGCAACCGCTTCCTACTGCACAGCATGGACGCCTATACCGGTCTGACCGAGTATCCCGCACCCATGCTCCTGCAACTGGATGGCTTTGAAGAAGTCCGCTCTTCCGGCTTGCAAATGACCCGTTCGCCCGGTGCATTTTTAGTCTATTTAGGCTCTGTTTTGCTGGTTCTCGGCACGATATTCATGTTCTACATCCGCGAGAAACGCGCGTGGGTCCTGTTTTCAGACGACCGCATCCGCTTTGCCATGTCTTCCAGCCGCAACGAGCGCGACCTGCAAAAAGAGTTTCCGCAACATACACAAAGCCTGCAACGACTGGCGAAAGATTTGAACCATGACGCATAACCATAACCCCCTACCCGAACACGAGCTGCTGACGCACAAATCGTTCCTCAAGTCCTTGAATACGGTCGACTGCATATTCGCCCTCTTGACCGCAGCCGGCGCATTCTTCGCCCAAACCCGCATCCAGCACACCATGGACATCTACGAAATGGTGATTTTGTGGGCAAGCGCGGGCATTACCGTCTTTTTAGGCTGGTTTTTCAAACCCATGCGCTGGTTTGTACCTTTGTGTGCCGTCCTCGCATACGGCGCAGTCATGCTCTACGATGGCGAAATCAAACACGCCGACGACTTCCTGCTCAAATACTTCCTCAGCAGCCAGTCCGCGATTATGTGGCAATGCGCCTTCATCTTCTTCGCACTTTTTGCCTACATCACCGGCGCCGTGTTGGCACAACGCAAAAATGTCGCCACCAACACCCTGCTCGACATGGGTTCTGTATTCGCTTGGGTATCCGCCGTCGCAGGCTTTACCGGACTTTTAGTGCGCTGGCACGAAAGCTACCTCTTGCGCCCTGACGCAGGACACATCCCCGTTTCCAACCTCTACGAAGTCTTCATCCTCTTCCTCGTCATCACCGCCCTGATGTACCTCTACTACGAAGCCCGTTTCGCCGTACAAAAACTCGGCGGCTTCGTCTTCAGCTTCATGGCGATCGTTGTCGGCTTCGTCCTTTGGTACAGCTTTTCCCGCGAAGCACACACCATCCAACCCCTGATTCCCGCCCTGCAATCATGGTGGATGAAAATCCACGTCCCCGCCAACTTTATCGGCTACGGCGCATTCTGTATCGCCGCCATGCTCGGCATCGCCGAACTTTGGGCATTGAGAACCGAAAACGCCGGCAAAAAATCATGGCTGCCGCATTCGCAAGTCATCGAAGAAGTCATGTATAAAGCCATCGCCATCGGCTTTCTGTTCTTCACCATCGCCACCATCCTCGGCGCACTATGGGCTGCCGATGCATGGGGACGCTACTGGAGCTGGGACCCGAAAGAAACTTGGGCATTCATCGTCTGGCTCAACTACGCCGTCTGGCTGCACCTGCGCCTCGTCGCAGGCTGGCGCGGCAAAATCCTCGCATGGTGGGCAGTCATCGGACTCTTTGTTACCGCCTTCGCCTTCATCGGCGTCAACATGTTCCTGAGCGGCCTGCACTCTTACGGCACCTTGTAAGCGTCAAGGCACAATATCGAAAGGTCGTCTGAAAAGCCCATACGGTTTTCAGACGACCTTTTTTTAAATACGGGTCATGTTTGTATCCCTTCTATCTTGATAGCTTCCGTTTAAAACAAAGGCAGCTCCCACAATAAAGAACGAAGCATCTTCCTTAAACAAAGGTCGTCTGAAAACAGTTTCCCATTTTCAGACGACCTTTTATTTGCATAAATCACTAAAGGCTTAGTAGCGGTATGCAGCCAGTTTGCGCCGTATTTCAGGAATGGCGGCTTTCGCGGCACGTTCTCCCTCGGCAATGGCACGTTGTTTTTGGCTGAAGCCGCCGACCGCGCCTAAGTCCAAGACTTGGGGATGGATGACGACATTTGCTTGGCTCAATTCATGTTGCAGGGCGGATTGCGACATGACATTGATGGATTGGTCGAGGTAGGAGAAAAAGCCTTGTTCGAGGTTTTTAGATGGCCGATCGGAAATATCGACAGCGATGATGAAGTTTGCCCCCTGTTTTTTTGCCGCGCTGACGGGTACGGGCTGGGTCAGTCCGCCGTCAACGTATCGGCGGCCGCCGATCAGGACAGGTTGGAATACGTTGGGGATGGCGGCAGATGCGCGGACTGCCTGTCCGGCATTACCACGGTTGAAGGCGACGGCTTTGGAAGATTCGAAGTCGGTGGCGACGGCGGCGAATTTAATCGGGAAGTCTTGAATCGGGCGGTTGTCGACTTTGCGGTTAATATAGTCTTGCAGTTTTTGCCCTTTGATAAAGCCGCTGGTGGATAGGGTCAGATCGACCAAATCGGTTGAACCGAGAATTTCGGCTTCCAATTCCAAACGGTCGGGACTTGCGCCGGAGGCATACAGGCTGCCGACGATGGCGCCTGCCGACGTACCGGTAACAATTTTGACGGGGATGCCGTTTTGTTTGAGGACTTTGATGATGCCGATATGGGCAAACCCTTTGGATGCGCCGCCGCCGAGTGCTAAGGCAACGACTGCCTGTGGTTTGGGGGGAGGGGTGATTTGGGTGTTGTGCCGCGGCGGGTTGACGGGGGAAGTGTTGCTTGGACATGCGCTGAGGATCAGAACGGAAGAGACGGTCAGCGCGGTACGGAAAACGGAGGAAAAGGGGGATTTCATTTTCAGACGACCTCGGTGTAAGAAGGATGTTTTGTCAGGGTGATAATGGAACATGGTAAATTTTATCTTATCGGTTACGTTAAGATATTATCGTTTGGCATTATCGCACAGCAAGAGGTCGTCTGAAAACGCTTTGTCATTGTTTTTCAGGCTTTTTCAATGCCTTATAGTCTGCCGGTGCAGGAGGGGCGGTTTGCGGCATGATGATGACGGTACTTGAATGGTCGTCCGTCAGCATTTTTGCGGCTTTTTGTACTTCTTTGGCGGTTACGGCCTGTATGCGGCGGCGGATTGCGGCTTCATCGGAATATTTGAACCCGCGCGCTTCCAAACGACCTATCAGCGAAGCTTGTGAAACCATAGAGTCGCGCGCGTAGATTTCGCCCGCCAATGCCTGTGCTTTGATGCGGTCAAGCTCTTCTTTGCTGATGCCGTTGTTGGCGATGTCTTTGATTTCGGACTTCATCTGCGTAAGCAGGTTCTCGGCGGATACGTTTTCAGCAGGCATTCCAAATACGCCGAAAAGCGGCATTTCGCGGCTGAGCAGGTCGTAATGGGCATTCGCGCTTAATGCACTTTGTTTGCCGCGCACGAGGTTTTTGTCCAAACGGCTGGAAGTGTTGCCCGCCAAAACGTCGGTCAGGACATCCAAGGCGTAAGGCAGCTTGTCGTCAAGGCGGGAGAGGGAAGGAACGCACCAGCTGATGGCAGCCAACGGTTGACGGGTAACGGGAGAGGAAGCTTGGGCAAAAGAAGGTGCGCGTTTGACGGGTTCGGCTTTCAGATTGTTCCGCTCAGGCAAAGATTTACGCGGTATTTTGCCGAACAATCCTGCCGCCGTGCGCAGGGTCTGTTTGGCATCGACATCGCCGACGATAACCAAAACGGCATTATTGGGTGCGTAAAATTGTTTGTACCAAGCACGCAAATCGTCGGCACGCAAGGTGTGCAGGTCTTCCATATAGCCGATGACGGAGGCTTTCATGGAGGGCAGGGTAAAGCTGTTCAGGTAGATTTGTTCCCACATTTTCCCGCCGGCATCGTCTTCTGTGCGCTGGCGGCGTTCTTCCCGGATAACGTTCATTTCGTTAGCGAACTCTTTATCGCTGAAATTGAGGTTGTGCATCCGGTCGGCTTCAAGTTTGAGAACTTCGGGTAAGTTGGCAGAGGCGATATTGGCGTAATATACCGTTTCGCTGCGGTTGGTGTAGGCATTGTCGTTGCCGCCCAAACGGGCGATGCGGCTGCTGTATTCGCCTGATGGTACGGAAGGTGTGCCTTTAAACATCATGTGTTCTAATGCGTGGCTCAATCCGCTTTTGCCCGGTTTCTCATCCACGCTGCCGACTTTGTACCAAATTTGAGAAACGGCGACAGGCGCACGTCGGTCTTCTTTGACGATGATTTTCAGACCGTTGGGCAGGGTTTGGGATAAGGTTTGTGCGAAGGTGGCGCAAGAGAGGAGGCAGGCAGATAAAAAAACATAACGGCTCAGCATAATGGCTCCTAATAAATAGTAATGGACAGACTGTAACAAGAAATTTGCCTTCAGGCTATAAAAAAGGTCGTCTGAAAACCCCGATTCAAGGTTTTCAGACGACCTTTCCGCATTCCAAAGTCAAGACAATACAAGCTTATACGATACCTTGCGCCAACATGGCATCGGCGACTTTGACGAAACCGGCGATGTTCGCGCCGTTGACGTAGTTGGTTTTGCCGTTTTCAGTGCCGTATTTCAGGCAGGATTCGTGGATGCTGTGCATGATGTCGAACAGGCGTTGGTCGACTTCTTCGCGGCACCAAGACAGGCGGACGGCGTTTTGGCTCATTTCTAAGCCTGAAGTTGCCACGCCGCCGGCGTTGGAGGCTTTGCCCGGTGCATACAGGATGCCCGCTTTGACGAACTGCTCGACCGCGCCCAAAGTGGAAGGCATGTTCGCACCTTCGGCAACGACGTAGCAGCCGTTTGCCAGCAGGGTTTTGGCGGCTTCTTCGTCCAATTCGTTTTGGGTCGCGCAGGGCAGGGCGACTTCGGCGGCAACGCACCATGGTTTTTGGTTTTCAAAGTATTTCAAACCTTGTTCTTGGGCGTAGGTGGAAACACGTTCGCGGCGGACTTCTTTCAGCTCGATAAGCGCGGCGAGTTGGTCTTCGGTCATGCCGCTGTCGGGGAAGAGGACGAAACCGTTGGAGTCGGAAACGGTCAACACTTTCGCACCCAGTTGGATGGCTTTTTCGGCGGCGTATTGTGCGACGTTGCCGGAGCCGGAAATCAGCACGCGTTTGCCTTCAATCGAATCGCCGCGTGTTTGCAGCATGGATTGGGCGAAATATACGGTGCCGTAGCCGGTCGCTTCCGGACGGATGAGGCTGCCGCCCCATTCAAGGCCTTTGCCGGTCAGGACGGAGGCAAATTCGTTGCGGATTTTTTTGTATTGTCCGAAGAGGAAGCCGATTTCGCGGCCGCCCACGCCGATGTCGCCTGCGGGTACGTCTGTGTTCGGACCGATGTGGCGGTAGAGTTCGTTCATAAAGGCTTGACAGAAGCGCATCACTTCAGCGTCGGATTTGCCTTTGGGATCGAAGTCAGAGCCGCCTTTGCCGCCGCCCATAGGCAGGGTGGTCAGGGCGTTTTTGAATACTTGCTCAAAGGCGAGGAATTTCAATACGCCCAAATCGACGGTCGGGTGAAAGCGCAAGCCGCCTTTGTAAGGGCCGATGGCGGAGTTCATCTGAATGCGGTAGCCGCGGTTGACTTGGACTTGTCCTTTGTCGTCCACCCAAGTGACGCGGAACATAATGACGCGCTCAGGTTCGACGATGCGCTCAAGCAGATTTTGCTGGGTGTATTTCGGGTTTTTCGACAAAAACGGACCCAAACTCATGAATACTTCTTCAACCGCTTGGTGAAACGGCTCTTGATTGGGGTTGCGTTGTTTTAGATTGGCAAACAAGGCATTCAGGTCAGTCATTTGGTGCTCCTTGAGAATCGGATTAAAGAGATAATGAATTTATGGAAAGAAATATAAACCTAATTTTTTTGGCTGCCAAGCGTTTTTGATGAAAATTGTTGACATTATTTTTTTGAGAATTTTATTATTTGGTATATTTTACCAATAAAATGAAAAATTTATTTTTAAAATTCTATTATATTAATATAAATTGAATTTATGTTCTAAGTAGTTAAATTAGAAATTTAGGGTAGGATGGCATAAAAATTTAATCTGGCGCAAATTTTCATGTAAATATGACTAATATTGTCAACAATAGCGCTGATTTTTTGCTTGAAAAAGAAGCTAAGAAAGAAAATAACATGTTGAAAAAATGAATCTTGTTTTAGGTGGAAGAGCGTGTTTGTGGAGCGTTCAATAGCGGTTAACGCAAAGGTCGTCTGAAAACCGGATTTGCCGTTTTCAGACGACCTCTATCATGCAGCTCATCGACAAATTGCTATACAATACGCCCCAAAGCATTCCCAACAATACATATTTTTAAAGGATACCAATGAAAGCCTACCACGACTTAATGCGCCACGTTCTCGAAAACGGCACCGACAAATCCGACCGTACCGGTACAGGCACGCGCTCGGTGTTTGGTTATCAAATGCGCTTCGATTTGAGTCAAGGCTTTCCGCTGCTGACCACCAAAAAGCTGCACTTGCGCTCGATTATTCACGAGCTGCTTTGGTTTCTCAAAGGCGATACCAACATCAAATACTTGAAAGATAACAATGTTTCCATCTGGGACGAATGGGCGGACGAAAACGGCGACTTGGGGCCTGTGTACGGCTACCAATGGCGCAGTTGGCCTGCACCCGACGGCCGCCATATCGACCAAATTGCCAACGTGGTGGAACAAATCAAGAAAAATCCCGATTCCCGCCGCCTGATTGTTTCGGCATGGAATCCCGCGCTGGTAGATGAAATGGCATTGCCGCCTTGCCATGCGCTGTTTCAGTTTTACGTTGCCAACGGCAAATTGTCCTGCCAGCTTTACCAACGCAGCGCGGACATTTTCCTCGGCGTACCGTTCAACATTGCCAGCTACGCGCTGTTGACCATGATGATTGCCCAAGTTTGCGGGTTGGAGGCGGGCGAATTTATCCACACCTTCGGCGATGCGCATCTGTACAGCAACCATTTCGAACAGGCAAAACTGCAATTGAGCCGCGACTTCCGCGCGCTGCCGGTGATGAAAATTAATCCCGAAGTCAAAGACTTGTTTGCATTCAAATTTGAAGATTTCGAGTTGGAAGGCTACGACCCGCATCCGCACATCAAGGCTGCCGTAGCGGTGTAGTTTGGAGAATAGATAAAAGGTCGTCTGAAATTTTTCAGACGACCTTTTGATTACGGTTGGTTTATAGGATGCCGTTGGTGTGCACGTGATCTTCCGTTGCCGGTAAGGTTTTGTGCTGGTAGGAATAGACGGAATCTTGAATAGTGTTGATGTTTTTGCTGACGCTGACCAATACGTCCGACAGGCTGAGGCTGCTGCCTTTGGTATTGACATTATCAAGTGTGTCTCCGTTATGGGTGTTGGAGTTGGAATAAACATCAATATCCGATTCATAACGCAGCCAGGTTTTGTAGATCGGGCCTTTGATGTCGGTTACCAAGGTATTGTTTGCCATATTTAAATTAGCATTAACCTTGCCGTCGCCTGTGCTGCGGACTTCAACGATGCTGTTATCCAGGCGTCCGTGCAGCGACAGGGTATTGTTGGTAACGTTATATTCCTTGGCATTTGTACGCATAAACGCAAATTCGGCATAACCACCGGATTCTTCACGAACGGTAACGGCGTTGTTGTTCAGCGTAACCGAACCATGCATCGGTACGTCGGAGTGGTGTTCTTCAATATAGAAAGGAACGGCTCCGTTCTTTATTTTGCCAATATCGGCAACATTATCACTGATGTTGATGGTGCTGGTGCCGATACCTTTTTCCTTGATTTGAGGTGCGTAGGTATCATTGATAACCGCCATCAGATATTTGGTCGATTCGCCGCTGATTTTGTTACCGGTAATATTTAGTGTGTAATCCATTTTTTGTTCATGGTTACGGAACTCGATACCGTAGGTTTGAATATTGTCTTTGTAGACCTCCAAGTTATTGATTGTGTTGTTGCTGATGTCAAAATAGCCTTTATCTTTACTGTGTAAATCGCGGCGTTGCGTATTGGTCTGTACTTGGATACCGGAATACATATGGTAGTCGTATCCCGGAGTGTCATCGACAGCAAGACGGAAAGAAGTGTCCTGTGTAATGACATTACCGGATATTTTGACGTTGTCCAGTGAGAATTGGCGGTTATAGACCGCAATACCGTACAGGCGGTCGCCATTTAGCGTGTTGTTCTCAATTAAGACGTCTGTGCCGTCATGCACGTCCAGACCTTTCCGGTAGTTGTGGTCGGTCGTATTTTTGCGGTAGGTGATGCCGTAATTGTAGCTACCTGCAGCGGCGGCGATGCCGTAGCCTGTGCCGCCATCATCTTGGTGTCCGTTCCAGGACAAGAGGTTGCCTTCTCCGAGGAAATTCTTTTGATAGGAAACCAGTGCGCCGGCAACGCGGTTGTGGTGCAGGTTGGAGTCAACGATACGGTTATTTTCACCCAAAGGCAGTGAATCGTATTTGTCGTCGATGGAGCCGTTGGCAACACGGTCTTTATAAGACAGTTTGTAACCTGCTTCGCGCATGAGTGCAGCGGTAGAGGTAAAGGTTACACCTGCACGGTTTGCACCGGATACTTCCACTTTGCTGATCAGAGTGTTGTCTGCATCGTTGACTAAAATGCCGTTTACTTTACCGAAATAGCTTAAACCTTTGCGGTAGAAGTCGGCGTTGGTGTATCGAACGGATAGGTCGGCAATCGTTTTGCCATTTTGCCCATCTACCAAGATGCCTGCAAAAGCCCGAACATCATCGTGGTTGGTGTTGGAATTGAATACGCCGACTTGAGCTTTGTCAAAGTTGATTTGGGTTTTGCCCATGCCGGCACCGAAGATGCCTTTAACGCCGGAGGTATTATTGTCGATAACGATTTGGTCAGAAATGTAATAAGTGCCGTCCATAAACAGCATGGCTTTTTCTTTATGGGCAGCTTCGAGCGCGGCCTTGATAGCAGCCAGGCTGTCTTTTTTACCTGTCGGATCTGCGCCAAAATCATTTACATTAATGTAACGGCCATATTGTTTGGACTCATATACTTTATAGTCGCCGGATTCTGATTGTTTGCCTTCTGCAGGATTATGGATGTGGGCAGTCGCAGTCGTTCCTTTTTCAGCAGCAGGTTGCGTAGGAGAAACGCTTTTGTTGTTTTGGTGCTGTGCTGCATTATTGTTGTCATCAGAAAGCTCGGTTACTTTATCTGCATGAGGTTTATCGGAGGAAAGATTGCCTGTTTTGGAGACTTTATTTTTTACAGGGCTGCCCGTTTCTTCATCGGATGAAGAATGATTGCCGGATTTATTTTCCGAATGTTTGATTTGTTCGGCACGTTTTTTCTCTGCTAATTCAGCTTTTACAGCCGCATCGGCCGCCTTACGTGCTGCTTCTGCTTTTTCGCGGGCAGTGATGATGGCTGCTTTACGATCAAATTCATGTTTTTGCTCCAACGCTATGCGGTCGGCTTCCGCTTTCTCTCTGGCTGCTTTACGCTCGGCTTCCGCTTTTTCTTGTGCAGCTTTTTTTGCTTCGAGGGCTTTTTTCTCAGCTGCTGCCATTGCGGCTTTATGCAAGGCATAGGCTTTTTCCTGGGCGGCTTTTTTGGCTGCAGCGGCTTTTTCTTGGGCGGCTGCCATAGCGGCTTTATGTGCAGCTTGAGCTCTTTCTTGGGCAGCCTTTTTTTCGGCAGCTGCTTTGGCTTGCGCAGCAGCCATGGCGGCTTTATGTGCAGCTTCTGCTTTTTCTTGAGCGGCTTTTTTTTCGGCAGCAATTTTGGCTTGAGCGGCAGCTACAGAAGCTTTATGTGCGGCTTCAGCTCTCTCCTGGGCGGCTTTTTTGTCAGCCGCGGCTTTTGCCTGGGCAAGCAGCTTGGCTTCGAAAGGGGTCAGTTTGGCTTTATTCGCAGTAAGCTTGGTTGGTTGCGTATTTTGCCTTCCTGTAATATTAGTTGTGCCGTGAGTTTGCTTAGGCAGTGCGCTGGCGATATTTATTGCACCCATTGAGTGTTCGAAAATCAAGGCGTTAAGCGTAGAAGATTTCCCTTGGCCTTGACTCTCCGGGTTTGATTTATTTGGAGAAGTGTGGATATTGGTTTGTCCGTGATTAGCGAGTGCAGACAGAGTTTGTTTTGACATAATTTGTATTCCCATGAGTGAATTTTACGAGTCTAAGCCCGTAGCAATGTAATGTTATGGTATTCCATGTACCAAATAGACAAAGTCTCCAGCAAGAGCAAATATTCTACCTTCAGTGAATTTGGAGGAAGAAGCCTATTGAAATTTAGGTTATTGGCTTTAACTGGGCGGTCTGTATCTAATTGATTTTCTAATTGCGTTGTGCTGCATTAGAAAATAAGGAAACCTTTTTATGGTTCGGACTATGGCTGTTTCGATTGTGTTTTGCATATCTTGACGGCCGGCGTCCCTTATCATTTCGTTCATTTACGCTATCTGTACAGTATTTTAGGATTTTTAGGCAAATTAACCTAAATTAGGTAAGATTGCGTTACTAATTATTAGTTCACTGTTACTCAAACAAATATTCCCTTTTGTCTTTGAGTAGCTTGCTAATATTCGAAATGGATAATTAAAAACAATTCTAGCATAATGGAAATAAAAATGATGTGTTCATAAAAGAGTAATTGGGCAGGTAATGTAATATATTGAAAATATTAACAATAATATTTAGTGAGTAAGAAAAAAAATAGATTTTTTTGGAAAATACTGTTGTTTTTTGTACCGCTTGGTAAAATAAAAGACCGTTTGTTTTCAAAAAAAGGTCGTCTGAAACTTTTCAGACGACCTTTTTGTTGGTTTGGTTTACACCTCGATTTTATTGGGTGTGAAGGTTTCCCATTTGTTGCAGGCGGGGCAGTGCCAGAAAAAGACTTGGGATTTGAAGTGGCAGTTGCGGCAACGATACATGACGCTGCGTTGAAGTTGGCGACCGATGACGGAGCGCATCATGTCGGCATCGGCTTTCCACGCGGGATTCATGGTGCTGATTTTCAAACCCAGCAGGCGGTACACGCCGTTGAGGTCGGGTTTTTGGCGCACGAGTTCGACGGCAAGTTGGGCGGCTTCGCTTTCGCCTTTGAGCAGCAGGGCTTTTTCGTAGATGACGTTGATGAGGTCTAAATCGGGGAAGGTCTGCATATAGCCGATAAGCCGGTTCAGTCCTTCTTCCTGTTTGCCTTGGGCGGCATAGGCTTCGTAGAGTTTTTCGCCGACCATGCTCAGGTAGGCATGGTTTTGTTGCTCGATGGCGCCGTATGCCTCGACAGCGGCGGGGAAATTGCCCTGTTTGGTTTCGATGTCGCCCAAAATCATGTTGGCGCGGGCGCATTTTTTGTTGGCGTCCAAGGCTTTTTGGACGTTGTAACGGGCGGCATCAAGATTGGATTTGAACAGCGCGGTTTGGGCAAGTTCGCAATAAAACTGTGCAATTTCAAATTGGTAGGTTTGCTCGTCGTGGCTGAGGAGTTGCGCGGTTTCGATGGCTTTTTCCCAGTCGCGGTCTTGCTGGTAGATGCTGAGCAGGTGCTGACGGGCTTCGCGCGCCATGTTGCCTTCCTGCAAGCCGATGAAGATTTGTTCAGCGCGGTCAACCAAACCTGCGCTTTGGTAGTTTTGTGCAAGTTCGAACAATACCCGCGCGCGTTTTTCGTTGACGGTATCGGGCGAGTCGAGCAGGGCTTGGTGCATATTGATGGCTTTGTCGTTTTCGCCGCGCTGACGGTAGAGTTTGCCCAAGGTCAGGTTGAGGTCGTAAGACTGCGGCTGCTGGTCGATGACTTCCGCCAGTTCACGGGCGGCGCGTCCGCTGTTGCGGTCAACCAATGCGTCCAGACTTTTGTAAAAGCCGGCAGGCACGCTTTTCGCCTGTTTCAACACGGTTTTCATGTCAATGCGGGCGGCAAACCAGCCCATGGCAAAGAAGACAGGCAAAAGGGTAATGGGCAGCAGGATGACCCACAATTCATTGTCCATGTGATTCCTTCTTTAAGGCTTGGGCGTTTGTACGGGTTGGTTGGCGGGGACGGTGGTTTGCGGTGCAGGTTGTTGCGGTACGGGGGCGACGAGGTCTTTTTCGCTCAAATGCGCGTGTTTTTTGACTTCGGCACGCAGGCGGTTGTTTTCGCTGCGCAGTGCCAAAAGTCTGCCAAACAGGGCAAACATGCCGAACACGATACCGATAACAAACGCACCGAAGAGGACGACAATTAGCGGTAAGTCGGCTTTTTGACCGGGCAGATAGTGGAAGGCGACGCTGTCGGTATTGATGACGGCGAGCAGTAAAAACAATAATAAAATGATGACTTTAATAATGGTGTAAATCAGTTTCATGGATGTCTCCGGCGGAATGCCTGTCGGAAAGTTTTGAAAAGGTCGTCTGAAAATTCAGTAAGGCGGTGGATAGGGATTACGTTTCCGAATCCGTTTGCCGCAGATGCGGCTTAGTTTAAACGATTTGGATTGTTTCGGATAGGATGTGCGGCAGTTTTCAGACGACCTCAGGCTTCATTATATATATGTAGTAAACATTAGGCATGATTGCTGACAATTTGTATGCATATCGGAATAGATGCTTTCCCGTATTTCGTTATCAGGCAAGGGCTTGTGCGGAAGCTGATTTTGAAACGGGTATTCGGACTTGTCAAAACCATCCGTACAGGCGTATCTTTCAACTTTTAATATCTAAACAGAACCAAACAGAATAAGAAAGGCAATCACCATGAGCAGACCTGTACCCGCCGTATTCGGTAGCGTCTTCCACGCCCAAATGCCCGTTATCGCCTATAAGGACGGCAAATGGCAGCCGACCGAATGGCAAAATTCCTCAGACCTCACCCTCGCGCCCGGCGCACATGCCCTTCATTACGGCAGCGAATGCTTTGAAGGCTTGAAAGCCTTCCGTCAGGCAAACGGCAAAATCGTCTTGTTCCGCCCGACGGCAAACATCGCCCGTATGCAGCAAAGCGCAGACATTTTGCACCTGCTGCGCCCTGAAACCGAAGCCTATTTAAATGCCCTGATCGAATTGGTCAAACGCGCCGCCGACGAAATTCCCGACGCGCCTGCCGCACTCTATCTGCGCCCGACGCTCATCGGTACCGACCCCGTTATCGGCAAAGCCGGTTCGCCGTCTGAAACCGCGCTGCTCTATATCCTCGCGTCTCCGGTTGGCGACTATTTCAAAGCCGGTTCGCCCGTGAAAATTTTGGTTGAAACCGAACACATCCGCTGCGCACCGCACATGGGCCGCGTCAAATGCGGCGGCAACTACGCCTCCGCCATGCCTTGGGTACTGAAAGCAAAAGCCGAACACGGTGCAAACCAAGTCCTGTTCTGCCCGAACGGCGACGTACAGGAAACCGGCGCGTCCAACTTTATCTTGATTAAAGGCAACGAAATCATCACCAAACCGTTGACCGACGAATTCCTCCACGGCGTAACCCGTGATTCCGTGCTGACCGTCGCTAAAGACTTAGGCTACACCGTCAGCGAACGCAATTTCACCGTGGACGAACTCGAAGCCGCAGTCGAAGAGGGCGCGGAAGCGATTCTGACCGGTACAGCCGCCGTTATCTCGCCCGTTACTTCTTTCGTTATCGACGGCAAAGAAATCGAAGTGAAGAGCCAAGAACGCGGCTACGCTTTACGCAAAGCCTTGACCGACATCCAATACGGTTTGGCAGAAGACAAACATGGCTGGTTGGTTGAAGTGTGCTGATTTGATTTTGTATTGATGTAATCGGTAGAAAGGTCGTCTGAAAAGGATAAAATGTTTTTCAGACGACCTTTTTTTATGGTTAGTGGAAATAGAAAAATTCCTGCCAGCCATTATTTTTTTATCAGAGAAGTATGGCAGGTACAATGCTTTAATATTTTGGATTTCTGATGGCGGGGGTCGTCTGAACATACTGTTCGGATGATGGATTAATTTTAATCGGAAAGGTGTTTTTCTTGCCTTGCATCCATCATTGCAAAAGGGATAACGTTACATGGAAGAACCGCAAATACACCTACGACGCGATAAGCAGATTAGGCTGCATGACAAGCGGCGGCATGCCCCACCGTTTTGGCAGGCAGACAGGCCGTATCTGCACGAACACCATATTTCCGATGCGCGCTTCCGCAGGCTCGGCTATATCATGGCGATGTTGGCGGGTGCGATCAATGCGGGCGGTTTCTTTGCGTTTTCACGCTATACGTCGCACGTTACCGGCTCGATGTCGCTGCTGGCGGACGCTGTGTATCTGCGTGAATGGATAACGGCGGCGGTGGCTTTAATCAGCGTGTTGTGTTTTGTGGTCGGTGCGGCGCATTCGGGCTGGGTGGTTTTGTGGACGCAACAGAAGCGGTTTCGCGGCAGCTTTGGGTTTTCCATGTGGCTGGAAGCGGTTTATCTGCTGATATTCGGCTTGTTCGGACTGACGACTTCACAATGGAACATTGGAAGCGGGAATATGGTTTTCCCGTCTTTGGCTTTGTTTTTATTGTGTTTCATCATGGGAATGCACAATACGGTGATGACGCTTTTGTCCGGCGGCGCTATCCGTTCGACACACATGACCGGCACGGCGACCGACTTGGGCATCGAGCTTTCTCGTGCGCTGTATTATTCGAAAAAACATCATCCGCGCCTGCCGCATGTGCATGTGAACAAACCGAAGATGTGGCTGTTGAACGGTTTGATGTGGGCATTTCTACTGGGCGGCGTCGTGGGTGCTTGGGGCTACCACAAAATCGGACACCATTTCGCGCTGCCGGTATCGGCAATCTTGTTCATCTTGGGCGCGGGGTCTGTGGGCTATGATGTAAAAGTGCGCATGAAATTTGCGCTGGCGGGATGGTATCGGCGGCATCGTGCGAAACAGCGTTAAGGAAAGTGTTGTCGCAGTAAATCCGTATGCTGCCATAGTCAAATTATCGGCTTTCAGTGAACCAAACCGCTTTTCTTTTACCCAATCAAATAGACAGTCCTGCGTGATGACCTATCCAGCCCAATCCAATCTATTGTTTGGAATAAAAATACCTCATTCAAGTTATCCATTGCGTTATCCCTGAAACGCGCGGGCAATTTTGGATGAACGGAGATTGGATTAAGGACAATATGAATCATGGCGGGAGCCATCTCTTCTTCCAACTGATTTTCAGACGACCCCTGCATCGTCGAAAGGACATCTCAATGAAACTCTTGAAATCCCTGACCGTTGCCGCATTGGCAATTCCTTTGGCTCTGACCGGCTGCGTGACCGACCCTGTAAGCGGACAACGCAACACCAGCAAAACCGCCATGTACGGCTTGGGCGGCGCGGCAGTGTGCGGCATCGTCGGCGCACTGACCCACGGCGGCAAAGGCGCGCGCAATTCCGCGTTGGCGTGTGGCGCGATTGGTGCGGGCGTCGGCGGCTACATGGACTATCAAGAGAAAAAACTGCGCGAAAACCTGAAAAACACCAATATCGAAGTGGAACGCCAAGGCAACCAAATCAAGCTGGTCATGCCTGAAAACGTTACCTTCGCCACCGGCAGCGCGGCATTGAGCAATCACGCGCGCAACGCTTTGGCGACTGCCTCCGAAACGCTGGTTCAATACCCCGACACGACTTTGACGATTAACGGCCATACCGACAACACCGGTAACGATGCCATCAACGAGCCGCTGTCCCGCAACCGCGCGCTTGCTGTTGCCGACTACCTGCAATCACGCGGCGTGAACGGCTCGCGCCTGACCACCGCCGGCTACGGTTCACGCCATCCTATCGCGTCTAACGCGACTGCCGAAGGCCGCGCCCAAAACCGCCGCGTCGAGATTTTGATCAATCCCGACCAAAACGCCATCAAAGCGGCGCAACAACAAATGTAAGCTATCCGTCTGAGGATAAAGTTTAAAGGTCGGCGGATTCGCATTTGAAGTGCAACTTTCCATAACAGAAAAAGGCCGGTATGCGGTAGCATACGGCCTC